>DOWG01000130.1 GCA_003519685.1 Lachnospiraceae bacterium | reverse complement strand
GCTAAAAGGAAACGCTGAGCAAAAATATAGATGAGAAGTAATGGTATCGTTGAAATAACAATTGCTGCCATCACTGCGTTGTCTGGTGCAAGTGCAGCACCTGAGGTTGAGTCATCCTGCATAATCATCGCTTTTAACATTAACGGAAGTGTATATTTATTTTGGTCAGTAATTAATGTTGCCGGCAGCATGATACTATTCCATTTCGCTACATATTCCACAAAAAACACAGTAGCAATACCAGGTTTTGAAATAGGCAGATAGATTTTGAAGAATATTATTTTCTCTAAGAAAGCGGTATTTACTATCATATTCAGGTTGGCTAAGACCGGCTGACGCAGGCTCCTTATAATTATAAAATAATGCAACAAAATCCCTAAGATAGGGAAGCTTTACTAAAATGTGTATATTGTAAAAACAATTTAAAAAATTTATAAAAAGTGCTTGCATTTTTCTTTCGGATGTTGTATAGTAATAAATGTTCTTAAGGCTCGTTGGTCAAGCGGCTAAGACGCCGCCCTCTCACGGCGGAATCAGGGGTTCGATTCCCCTACGAGCTATTTAAAACATTATAAATTAAAAGCAGCTGGAGTTAATTTCCAGTTGCTTTTTTATATTTATATTTGATAGCTTACAAAAGCAAACTTTCTGCTATCCGGCGACCACGAATTTACATTAAGTGTTCCTTGACCACCAAATAATTCGGCTATTACTCTATTCTCACTGCCATCATAATTCATGATATGAAGTTCTACATTCTTATTAGCCGGATGATCACCGGGATCAACATCACCCTTCTTATATGAAATATAAACGACTTTTTTATTATCCGGTGATACATGAGCGAACCAATTATTCCGTTCATCCTGTGTAATCTGTTGCTGATTACTTCCGTCACTATCCATACGCCAGATTTGCATTAATCCGGATTTGACAGAATTATACCAGATATGTTTTCCATCCGATGAATACTCGGGTCCGTCACTTAATCCATCCGTAAAGGTCAGTCTGGTTTCTTCTCCGCCTTCCACAGGAATCGTATAAATATCACCTTTATCACCGCTACGCATCGCACAATATGCTAAGGTCTTACCGTCCGGTGACCAGCCGTGAAGATAACTTGGTGAAAGTGGAGTAATCTTACTCGGCATACCTCCGGATAAAGGAAGTATATATATCATTTCAATTCCTGGCGATAGGTAATATAAATTTACTTGCAATTCCTTGCCTGACCTCTTTACAGAAAATCCAGGAGCGACATCTGATTGGACAGCGGAAGATCTCCCAGAAGTCCCATGTTCGCCATATTATCCACCACCGTCGAGCTGACCTTTGTGCGAATCTTAAAGTCGTCTCTGGATAGGAATTTTCCCTGCTTGGATGCCTCTACCACGGCATCCGCTGCTTTATCGCCAAGACCATCGATGGAGCTTAAGGACGGCATCAGCTTACCATCAATGATTTGAAAATGGCGGGCTTTCGCGCGGTAAATATCAATCGGCATGAATTCAAACCCGCGGGCATACATTTCCTGAACCACCCGCATATCCTTTAAGGTATCCTGCTCCTTTTTGGAGAGTTCATTGCTTCTTCTCTTGTAATCTGCCATATGCTCCTCCAGACGCTGTCTTCCGAGGCACATAAGCTCATAGTTGAAAGCCGAAGCACGGATACTAAAATAGGCCGCATAGTAAGCCAGTGGATAATATACCTTAAAATAGGCAATCCGGAAGGCCATCATGACATAGGCTGCCGCATGGGCTTTCGGGAACATGTATTTGATCTGCTTACAGGACCAGATATACCAATCGGGAACACCTGCCGCGGTCATATCCTCTTCCATCTCCGGCGTAAGCCCTTTCCCTTTTCGTACACTTTCCATGATCTTAAAGGCTTTTCCCGGCTCTACTCCGGTATTGATCAAATAGGTCATGATATCGTCACGGGTACAGATCGCCGTTGCCAGGGTACATTTTCCTTCCTGAATTAAGGTCTGCGCATTATTTAACCATACGTCGGTACCATGGGACAACCCGGAGATTCGTACCAGGTCCGAGAAGGACTTCGGTTTCGTATCCTTCACCATCTGCATAACGAAGTCCGTACCAAACTCCGGTACCCCGAGACACCCGATCTCACATCCGTCCAGATCCTGCGGAGTTATCCCCAGAGCACTCAAGTCATGGAACAGGGATAATACCTTTGAATCGTCAAAACGGATCGTCTGTGCGTCAACGCCGGTCAGATCCTCTAGCATACGAATCATGGTAGGATCATCATGGCCGAGGATATCCAGCTTTAATAGGTTATGATCGATCGAGTGATAATCAAAATGGGTGGTGATCGTTGAGGTCGTCATATCGTTTGCCGGATGCTGCACCGGTGTAAAGGAGTAGATATTTTCCCCAAGGGGAAGAACAACGATACCTCCGGGATGCTGCCCGGTGGTTCTGCGGACTCCGACACAGCCTTCCACCAGCCGTTCAATCTCTACATGCCGCTTATGAATTCCCCGTTCTTCAAAATAATTCTTTACATAGCCGTATGCGGTTTTCTCCGCCAGTGTACCGATGGTCCCCGCACGGAAGGTTTGTCCCTTTCCGAAGATTACTTCCGTATAATCATGGGCTTTACTCTGATATTCCCCGGAGAAGTTCAGGTCAATATCCGGCTCTTTATCTCCATTAAAACCAAGGAAGGTTTCAAATGGAATGTCATGCCCGTCCTTATTAAGCGGTTTTCCGCACTGCGGACAGGTACGGTCCGGCATATCACACCCGGAGCTTCCGGCATATTTTTTTACTTCTTCGGAATCAAAATCCGCATAATGACAATTCGTGCAGTAGTAATGCGGCGGTAACGGATTCACCTCCGTAATACCGGACATCGTTGCCACGAAGGAGGATCCGACCGATCCACGGGAACCCACCAGATAGCCATCCTCATTGGATTTCCACACCAGCTTCTGCGCTATGATATACATAACCGCAAATCCATTTTTAATAATGGAGTCCAGCTCATGCTCCAGCCTCTCCTGCACCGGTCCCGGCAAGGGATCCCCATACATGGAATATGCTTTATCGTAACAGATCTGCCGGAGGTTTTCATCGGAATTTTCCAAAACCGGAGGACATTTATCCGGTCTTACCGGAGAGATCTTCTCGATCCGGTCAGCGATCTGATTCGTATTCGTTATGACGACCTCTTCCGCCTTCTCACTGCCAAGATACGAAAACTCCTTAAGCATTTCCTCCGTGGTACGAAGGTATAAGGCAGGCATCTCATCCGCATCCTTAAATCCCTTTCCGGCCATGATAATCTTCCGATAGATGTCATCCTCCGGATCCAGGAAATGAACGTCGCAGGTTGCTACGACCGGCTT
>DOWG01000272.1:8548-8892 GCA_003519685.1 Lachnospiraceae bacterium | reverse complement strand
CTGCCGGTATGGGTCTTAATGTCTTTTGTCAGTTCCTCTGCCAGACGGTCCGCACGTCGTTCTTTTTCAGGAAGGTAGTCTTTCGCACAGAATACCTTAAGCTTCGCGTTGATCTGCTCCGGCGAGCCCGCAAACCCAACTAAGGTATAAAACTCATCCATACCGGAGGGCGGCAGCGTAATCTGCATCGGCGTAAAGCCGCAGGGCACCTTATTATAGAAGCACTGCTTCTGCCTCATCAGCTCCTTAACCGGATGCTTCATAAATGAAATCGGGTGCACCAGCGAGGTATCATAAGCAAAAATCACCTCCGTATCATAGATCACCGGAAGAAGCTCCTGATG
>DOWG01000272.1:6055-8532 GCA_003519685.1 Lachnospiraceae bacterium | reverse complement strand
ATATCCGACCAGCTCTTTAAGAGATTCGACATCTCTTTATAGGCACTGTTTGCAATACCATAGGGAATAATCTTCGGAAGGCCGTCAATTAATTCGATCTTCTTTGCTTCCTTACCGATATTTTCTATGCTTACATGACGCACCAAAGCTCCGATGCTTTCCTCCGGAAGAACCGTATACTTCACCCGAATTTTAAGTCCATGTCGGACATTTATTTCCTCCATCTCAAAGCTGTTCTTTCGGATATATAGGAAGCGTTTTGCACTTTCCTCCAGTGTAAAAAACGGTTCAAAATATTGGTCCCTGCATTTTATAAAGGTCCGGAAGCCTTTGATCGGCGTATTCTCGTAAGCCGTATTGGCTGGGTTGAATTCCATAATTGCATTGTTTTTATTATGGATGCCAAAGCTATTAATTCCCTGCCCCCGATTTGTATAGTACACCCATAGCGGAATTCCCTTAATTCCGGCCAGCCCCGGTAGAAAACTGGAGAATGCCGGGAGCTTGTCAAACTCCTCAATAATATAAGTATCTCCCTCTAATCGATAACTCCCCATAATACCCTCCTGTAAACAATTTGTTATAAAAAATCATAGGAGTGTCATAAGTCGTCTTAAGATTTTGCCATGAATAGGACCTGCATAGTGAAAATATCGCATAATCAGGTTTTATTTTCACCTGAGTCTCAAATCGAACATAAACAGCCTGCGTCTGCCGGTCTTAGCCAGCCTGAATATATATCAGGTCCTATTCATGTTCATGGTTTTTTATATGACTCATAACACTCCAATCATTGATGAAACTTCACAGGTAAAAAGCACTTCAATGCTTGATAAAATCAGCCTTGATGAACTGATACACCATGGATATTATACTTTTATCCTGGCGAATTTTTACGAGTTACTATATATCCTTGGAAAGTTTTCTTTCGGCATAGAGGCAAAAAAACATGATGTTTGACGAACGAAGTGAGGAGTTCATGTTTTTTGACTCTGTCATGCCGGAAAGGAAACTTTCTTAGGATATTGTAACGAGTAAATCTGAGCAGGGAGAAAAGTATAATATCCATGTACTTCAACCAAACCGGGCTGATTTTTCACACTNNTATATCCTCACCTTGCAGGTATCCCTGACAATCAGCGACGGAGACAGATAGGTCACCGTACCCGGCGAAGCATTCTCTGATTCAATCAGGCGCAGCAGCTCCGTCGCACTGGTGCTGCCCAGCTCTGTAACCGGACTGTGAATCGTTGTCAGCGCCGGCGTATAATACGCAGATAATGAGATATCATCGAAGCCAATCACGCTTACCTGATCCGGAACCTTGATACCGGCTTCGGTCAAGGCGCGGATGCATCCCCAGGCCATCTCGTCGTTGGCACAGAAGAAGGCATCCGGCATCTGAATTTCTTTTAATAGCAATACTCTCATTTCACTATAGGCCAATGCTTCTTCAAAATATCCCCGAAGGACAATGGAAGCGTCCAGCGGTAAGGAATATTTCTCCAATACATTTTGATAAGCCCGGTATCTTAACTCATCATCAATGTTCATGATGCCATGGATATACCCGATTCGGCGGTGCCCCTGCCGGATCAAATATTCCATTGCCATCGTTCCGCCCTCAAGATTATTGATGATNNTCATTAAAAACAATCGCTCCCTCCACGCCGGAGGATATAATCATTCCATAGATTTCTTCGCTGGTATTCTCATTGCTGACATAGATATTAAGAAGATAACCCTTCATTTTACATTGAAGATGGACTGCCTGTGTCAGCATCCGGTAGAAATCTCCCTGGATACTGGATAAAAATAAGCCAATCGTATTCCTTTTATTGGTCTTTAAAAATTTTGCATTCATATTGGGGACGTATTTTAATTTTTCCACCGCCTCCAATACCTTTTTCTTTGTCTGCTCACTGACCACATCCACACCGTTAAGTACATTCGAAACGGTTGAAATTGCAACCTCTGCTTCCTCTGCCACATCTCTGATTGTTACCATTCGTATCTCTCCTAACATAATAAATTTTCCAGACCTAGTCGGTATACTGGCCGGTTAGTTCCTTAATTTCTCTGCTTTGGTAGACCCTCACATAATCCACCAGCATCTGTACCGGATAAATACTATCATCCATCCCTTTGGCTCCTCCCCAGTTGCCCCCGATTGCCAGATTTATAAGGAGATGCATCCTTTTGTCAAAAGGCCACTCCTTATAGGTCGGTACGCTTTTATACGCTTTCGGATCAAAGGTAAAATACAGTTCCCCATCCAGAAATGCCAGGATCTTATCCGGCAGCCATTCCACTGTGTAAACATGAAACCCATCGCAGACCCCTTCCACATATTTGTTTGCTGTTTTCTGCGTATTAATACTGTGGTAATAGGACTGCGTATGTATGGAGGCATGAATTGTATTCTGATCGTATCCCACATGTTCCATAATATCGATTTCACCGGATGCCGGCCAGCC
>DOWG01000272.1:3104-6047 GCA_003519685.1 Lachnospiraceae bacterium | reverse complement strand
TTTTCTCTGGTCACCAGCCTTGCGGAAGTATACTCCATCCCCTCCTTCTGCTCCTTACGGGCTTCAATCACCAGATGTCCATCCTTTACGAAAGCATTTTCTCCTTCCGTATAATATTGAAGCTCATTGTTGCCCCAGCCATGGCCTCCGACATCATAGCCCCATTTGGTGTCATCCGGTAATCCTTCGTAGTCAAATTCATCGGACCATACCAGATCATAGGTCAGATTCTCATAATCATATTCAAATCCCATAGCACGTATATCCTCCTCTTTTACCTCCTGTATTGCATCCGGATTGACATAAGCATCCGAAACCTTTCCTCCGGTACGATATCCGTCCTCCTTCCGGCACCCGGTCGAGAAAAGATTCGGAAGGGAAACAGCCAATACAAGAAGCACCAATTTTCTTTGTTTTATTCTCATTTTACAGCACCGCTCTCCTCCTTTCCGTCAAAATCAAACCCCATCACACATTTTGTTTCCTTCTTTGCCAGTTCCTAAGATTTCCCTTATTATAACATTTTTCTTACCAAATCGGTAATCTTTTATTCTTCACGCTATTCCCCATGCTTTCTGGGCATAACTCCTGAAGAATAGCTGCTTTTGCTATTCTTGTAATGACTCGCAGTTTTTTGCGAGACTATTCTCCCGTAATCCCCGTATTCTCAATTCCTTGGATAAACCGTTTCTGCACAAAGCCATAGAGGATTAAAAGAGGGGTAATGGAGAGCAACGTTGCCGACATCTTATAAGCCTCATTGATTCGAAATTCGGCATTCCCTCTGCCTGCCGCGGCATATGTTTTAAACGCACTGTCAAACATATTCAGCTTCGACGGCAGCAGTTCAATGCTATTACGTACCAGTGTTCCGGTGATATAGGTCTCATTCCAGTTCCATACGAAGGAAAATAGAAACACTACCAATACCGTGGAGACGGACAGCTTCATCCCAATCTGGACGAACACCTGCCATGGGCTTGCTCCGTCTATCATTGCCGCCTCATCCAAGGAATACGGAATGAGATTAAAAAAGTTGTAAAATATCAGAATAAGAATTGTGGAGTTGACTCCCTGTCCCAGCAATGCCATCAAGATCTGCGGAATTGGAGTACCGATCAAATTAAATCCCAATAGATTCTGCGCGGAAATAAAAAGCATCAGTCTCGGAATCATCAGCAGCGGAACCGGGATAATAAAAGCAAGGATGATCATGATAATCCACAGCTTTTTAAACTTAAAATTGTATCTGGACAGTGCGAATCCGGTCAAAGCCGACACAATCGTCTGTGCGCATGCCAGCAGTGCGGAAAACCAGACGGAATTCACTAGGGTTTTCTTAAGATCCAACACAGTTCCCGCCACCTTCAGATTGCTTAGGGATGGATTCTTAGGCAGCCAATCCACGGAAGGGTCGATCACATCCTTCGTAGACATCAGGGTCATGGAAATCATCCGGAGAATCGGCTCCAGATAAACATAACTGATGCAGATCAGGACAAAGTAAATGCACAGCTTTAAGAAGGTATGAAACTTCTTTGCTCTTGCTATTTTCGTAAGCTTTATTTTCGTCATGAATCGTGCCTCCTTCCTTTCTCTTTGTTACGAAAGATCAAAAACGTAATACCGATCAGGATCAAAACGACAAAACTGTAGATCCAGGAATAGGTTGCCGCAATGCCAAGACCGCCGCTGGTATTTTCCGTAGCAGTCTTAATCAGGCCATAGACCGGATTGATGGAAAATGTGCCGAGGTTTACGATGGTAAATATCGTTACCACAAGGGCAAGCGGTTTGATGATCGGTATCGTTATCTTCCATAGAATCTGCCAGGAATTTGCAGAATCAATCTGAGCGGCTTCATATAGGTTGGGATTGATCTTCTGTAATCCGTTAATAAACAATATGATCGGAATCCCGGTAAACCACAGGATAATCGACAGCTGGTCAAAGATCCCGATCAAAAGGAGTGCAAATCTTCGGGAATAGGAGGCAACCATTTGTACAATAAAGATATCCGAAAATTTTAAATAGGTATCGATCCGGCTTGCCTCCGAGCTGGAATCAATCAGCTGATACATCACCGGTCCGGACATAATAATCACCGGCAGGAAATAAATCGTCCGAAGAAAGCCTTTTAAAAAGGTTATCTTATTCAGCAGATAAGCCAGGATAAAGGAAAGGATCAGGATGACAAAGGTATAGGGAATAATCATTCCTAAGAAGGAGAGCATTGCCGGAACGAACTCGACATTCTCAAAAAAAGCCATGATGTAGTTGTCCAGCCCGATAAAGGTAATTTTAAACCCCAATACGGTCTGCCTTACCTCCGTAAAGCTCAAATATATCGTTGCAACGAAGGGAATCGCGGTAAATATTACAAATCCAACAATCCATGGCAGCATAAAGCGGTACCCCTGTCGATTCTGTCTCTGGTGATAGGTCAATAACTTTTTCTGCTTCGCCATGCTAGTGCACCTCCTTACCGGTTCGTACGAATGCGCTTAGGGGCGCAATGGTATCCTGTTCATAGACAAAAGGCTCCTCCGTATAATTAATCAGAATCTGTTTTTCATCCTGACCGTTCTCATAGGTATTTTTAATTACGCCATTTTCCAATACCTTTCTTTTGACCCACCGATAGCCTGCAACCTGGCTCAGCGCTTCATTTACCTGAGAGTAAACCTCATCCACCAATCCCTCATATTGATCAAACTCGGTGGAATATAAATGCGCCGACGGTGTGGAAGCCAGATGATAGGAAGGCTCCATCGACAGGATAAAGGAAGGCGACAGGTTGTAATCAATCATTCTTAGAATATCCGGCTGTGTATAGAAGGAAAAGTTGGCATATGGTGCATACATCTCCATGGTACCGTTTAGTACCATCTGTAAAAACGGTACGGTATCCGTCTCAAATACATGCTGCGATGTAGTTACCGG
>DOWG01000272.1:2705-2893 GCA_003519685.1 Lachnospiraceae bacterium | reverse complement strand
GCCGCATTGCCTTGATAGCTCATCATCTCTTTATTAACGGTTACGAAATCTCTTGCATAGGAAATATCAACGCCCTTTTCTGCAAACTCGGTAAATAATTTCTTAAACTCCTTCTCTTTCCCGATATTTTTAGAGTAAGTCCCCGGATAAGGCTTTGCCAGAGTTTCTCCGCCCTTCTGCCAGCCATA
>DOWG01000272.1:0-2553 GCA_003519685.1 Lachnospiraceae bacterium | reverse complement strand
GACAAAAAGGTATAGGTCATACGGATATCCACGGGATTCGGTTCCTCCATCAACGTAAAGAAGCCGTCGCCTTTTTTATTATAGACCTGATAATAGTTAACGTTATATACGAATCTGGGATAGACATAGTTATAAGCTGTTAAATTTTCCTCGGGACGAACAACGATCTGCATATATTCCGCTCCGTGGTCGGCGTAAGCCACGAATGCCGCCTGCCCGTCACCGTGTGCCACGCCAAATACCGGCATGACCGGATCTTTTAACGGAACGGAATCCGGATGAACAGAGCCATTGTAGGTATTCTGGGAAGGATCCGCCCCGTAGACATCCCCGTAATACATAGCGAAGGGGGCGCTGTTATCCTGAAAGCGGATCAACGCACCGCTGCCATCCGGAACCAATATATAGCCCGGAACCATATACTTATCCTCGATAATATCGTACATCTCCGTTTCGGGATTGTAGTATTTCGTCTTCCCGCCGCTGGCACCCAGGAAGGGGGTAATATTCAGCGCCGCAAGGCAGCTTCTTCCGTCTCCTGTGATTTCCTCCTTCTTAATCTCATAGGTGATGGAATCCTCTTCAAAGGTAATATATACTTTAACCTTCAGCTCAATATTTTTAAAATTAACATCCAGACGGCGGGTAGCCGGATTATCATTTAAGGTAACCAGCTGTGATTCCACCATATCCCTGGCAGCGGAAGAGATGTACTTAATCGTTCCTTCCTCATAATATTCTACCGTCAGAAGCGAATTGGACATACCGGTATAGGTGGTATTCATCCCCTCCTCCTGCGGAACAGCAGCTTCTTTAGCCTCCTCCTTCGTCCCGGCCTCCATTACCCGGTCATTAATATCCGCTCCGAACGGAATATCAAGCCCCGTCTTCCAGGTATATCCGGATCGTTTATCCTTGATTGCAATCACATCCCGGTCTTCCCGGAAATAATAAGCTAAGGTATCGGTCTCATATACCGGCTCATATGCATCCACATTGGCAATATCGTAGGTTACTTTATCCGGAGGAAGCTTCGTATCCCGGTTTGTTGTCAGATAAGCAGCCTGCACATAACCAAAGGAAACAACGCCAATCAGCAAAACCAATAATGTAATGAGCAAAATTTTTCTATTTTTAATGAAGTACATTACGTGTCGCCTCCGTTCCTATCGATTTGAGAAACTGCCAAAGCTGTTCCCACATGATAATAATAATCAGGGTTATGATCGTAACAATAATAAAAAATACAAAGGTGATAACTAAACTAAGCAGGGTCTCCTTCATTGTATAATCATGCACGGTCTGAAGGCCCAGGAAAATATTAATGATTGACCACACAATTCCGATTGCCATGATAATGGTAAGGAGAAAGGCTTCATTGTAGGTTAAAACATAAGACATTACGATGACAATGGCCATGGATACCATTGCCGGCAGGACGCCGTAGGCAGGGATCATATAGACCTGCCCCAGGCTCCCGTCCCCGTCCTTAATGGATGTAACCAGATAGTTGCAGATAACAAATAAAGCCAGAATCGCAGCGAAGCCGATCACAATCGCATTGATGTCCATATCTTCAATATCCTTAAACTGATAGATAAAACCTTTGCCGGTCTGGTATGCCATAAACAGGATAAAGAACAGCAGATACAAAATCGACGCTCCGGCAACGGATCCGCTCCTGCTTACCCGCAGATTATAATACTGATCAATCGGGTGCCTTGGTATCTTACATGCAAAAAGCACATCCTTTACTACCGGTACGGTAAATAATTTATGGATAAATCTCTTTTTTGCTTTTCGGACGATTCTTTTTTTATCAAATTTTTTAATCAGGAAGGAAAGGAGCCATAGCGATGCCAGAATTCCTGTGACGACCGGCAGCTTTGCCTGAATCCAGGTATTTCGTACCTCCCAAAAGGCTTCGGAATAATACTCCCGGTTTCCCGCCACTTTAAAATGTTCCATCGCCTCTTCGTAGCGTCCTGCATGAAGGTATGCCTTTCCTACTCCGTTATGGGCAAGGACGGACATTTGATTCAATTTCAGAACCTCGGTCCATTGCTCTAAGGCTTCCTCATACCGTCCCTGTTCATACAGTTCCATTGCGCCATATACCATAAGAGCATAATCCGTCGGCTGAAAGGATTGCAGATATCCCTTGTCGCCGTCCGCTGTCCAGATGTTGCCGTTATGATCCACCGCAATCGTCGGAAGCGAAGAATATAATCCGGATACATCCATGTCAAAGGCATTGGAGCCAAACTCGAAAATCAATTCTCCGGAAGCGGAGAACACCTCAATATATCCTTCGTGAACGCTTGCATAAATGATGCCCTCACTGTCAACATAGAGATCCGTCAGCGAATCGCTTTGATAGGTCTGCAGCTTTAACATATTGCCGCCGGCCGTATTATGCTTTTTAACCGCATCGGTATGGGTTCCCATCGTAGTAGAATACACAATCCCTTTATCATCAATAAATAGATTCGAGAAAGTGGTGGGTACCCGGGCAACCAGATTCTCCAGCTGTGCTCTGGTAAATATCGCATT
>DOWG01000249.1:2569-7472 GCA_003519685.1 Lachnospiraceae bacterium | reverse complement strand
ATGGGCATAAAAATAAGCCGCAGTAAGATATACCGCGGCAATAAGTTTAGAAAATAAGTCTATGATCCTTCTTCTACGGCAGGCAGCATGCACGTAACAAAGAAAGAATAGTTAATTTTTCCGAACCCATGAGGTAATCTCACATAAAGGTATCATTATAAAATTACTGCTTTCATTCAATGCCCAAAACTTCATATGTTTTACCTCACTTTCTGTAATATTCTTCAAACATTATATCTGCAATAATGCACATTGTCAACCTAAAATATAGAAGTTTTGAAAAAATTTTAACAAGGAATAAAAAGATTCCATTTCCGGTAGGAAGTTTTTAATGTTAAGCAATGGTAAATAGAATCTTAATTTTTGATTAAGATTTGAAAACTTCAAGGAAAGTTCATAATTCTATGCTATAATCATAATAATGAACAAATTGTGAATGCAAATGAACTATTTATTATACAGACTATACAAAGACAACAGCTGATATTATCAGACAATAAAAGTAAATTTGAAAAAGGCAGTGATTAAATAATGGAATTACCTATATTTTATGATCAACGTGAAGAATGGAATAATGCGCTGTTACTCTATGATGCAGCATTAAAAGAAATTAATACAAAGCTCGAAATATTGAACAATGAATTTAAAATGGCCCATCAATATAATCCAATCGAACATATTACATCAAGAATTAAAACACCGCAAAGCATTGCGAAGAAGCTAAGACATAACGGCCATGAGCTGACGGTAGAAAATATTATCAAGTATATTAATGATGTCGCAGGAATACGAATCATCTGCTCCTTTACGTCGGATATCTATCGGATCGCAGACCTGATTGCAAAGCAGAGTGACGTAAAAGTATTGAAAATAAAGGATTATATTATGTCACCTAAGGAGAATGGTTATACCAGTTATCATATGATTGTATCCATTCCGATTTTCCTATCGAATCGTACGGTAGATACGAAAGTGGAAATTCAGATCAGAACGATTGCCATGGACTTTTGGGCAAGCCTTGAACATAAGATTTACTACAAGTTTGAGGGGAATGCTCCGGTGCATATTAAAAAGGAGCTCAAGGAGTGTGCTGATATTGTATCCTATTTGGATCAGAAGATGCTTTCTCTAAATGAAGAGATTCGAAAATGCAATGTAAATCTTGAGGAGCAATATCAGATGGAGTTACTGGAAAATTATAAAAGTGTTGTAGCGGAATCCTTTGGCACCATAGTCGAGGAAGAGAAAGAAACGCAGCCCAAAGAACAGCCGGCAGTAAAGAAGGACGAGAAGAGTAAGAAAATCAATAAGAAAGGCAGAAAACGCTTTATTTTTGGCGTAATGTAAGAATAAGATAGAATCCATCTTAAGAAGGTAACCCATCTTAAGATGGATTGGTGAAATATAAAAGCCGGGCTGAACCCGGCTTCTTTTACTAAGTAGATTACGCGATCTATTTCATTGTGAATCATTTTCATTTTATCAATCGGCTTAAAGCTTGATATTTTTAAGTAAATCAGCAAGGCCGGTGGTCGCCTCGCCGCCGGAACGGTAGGTGGACGGAACCTTTTCGGCATTTTCTACGATTTCTTCCTGTGCTTCCACAGCTTTCATACTAAGACTGATTTTCCCGTCCTTGATATCTGTAATTTTTACCGTTACTTCTTCTCCTTCTTTGATGATCTCATTCGGAGATTTTATCCTTCTTCCACAGATTTGGGAAATGTGTAAGAGGCCGGTCAAGCCATCCCCTATATTAACAAAGGCACCGTAAGGAACGATTTTTTCAACGGTTCCTTTCGTTACAATACCCTTTTGCAGCTTGCTTATTTTACTGTTTCGATCCTTTATCGCTTTTTCTTTCTCTACTTCTTTTCCGGAAAGAACTAATTTCTTATTCTCAGGGGAAGCGGTTATAATAATAACTTCGACCTCTTTGTCCACCCAAGTCTCAAGATCTTCCACATAAGCGATCGAAAGCTGGGAAGCAGGAATAAAAGCTCGGATTCCATGGAGGTAGGTAACCACACCGCCTTTTACCGCCTGTGCGATTTTCACTGTATGAACGGTTTTGTTCTCTAGTTCTTCGGATAAGCGTTCCCAAGCCAGGATATCATCGGCACGTTTTCGGGATAGCAGGATATTTCCATGCCCATCATCCTCAGCCAGGACGATTGCTGATATTTCCTCTCCGGTGGTGATATCCGTATGGATGGAAAAACGGGGATTATTGCTTAATTCCTCTAATTTAATAATTCCTTCGGCGTAATATCCCAGGTCCACGGTAACTTCCGTATCGGAGATACCAATTACGGTACCTTTCAATATATCGCCTTCCTTTATCTTTTTAAAGGAATGGTCAAGCTGTTCCTTAAATTCATCCATGGAAGGGACAACTTCCGGGGTAGTTTCCTGATTCTCTTCTACATGTGAATGTTGTAATTCATTTTCTGTGGCAGTTTGATTCTCTGTACTCATGAATGTTTACGAAAGGGCAAAAACAGATTGCTGTCCTTTCAAACCTCCTTTTCTTGGTTATGTATTTGAAATTACTATAAGTATACCACAAGTTGGGGTAAATCAACTATTTTTTAGAGAAACTTTACGGATTCTTGTCCGAAGCAAAATTGGTCCTTTGATAGAGATAGGCATTTCCCTTCTTACCTACGCGATGAGTGGCACCGACATAGGTAAGGATATTCAGCGCAGTTTGTGCATGGGAAAGAGAGATTCCCGTTTCTTTTTTATAATCCCTGGAAGTAAATGTTTCAGTAAGCGTATCAGGAACAAGGAACTGATAATCTTCCAGGGACCGGATTGATATTTCGTCTATCAGCTCGATTGGAATACGGTCACACCGGGTAGAACCCTTCTTATGATCCTTACTCCACCCATCCAGGAAACGGTATTCCTCCAAATCCATAAGAACAATCTGCAAATTCAAATTCGGGTTTGTAAGGTAATTCTTGATCTTATATAATTCCGGGAAAATGGAATAGGGCTTCCCTCTCTTGGGTGATTTTCTGGGTGGGCTGATCTCTCCGCTTTGCGGATTGATCCAGCGAATCCATTTTGTACTGGGAATGGGATAGACGATGGTTACGGGTGCATAAGACAGAAAAGCCTGGAGCTTTCTGCGAAGCTTATCAAAGTTTCTGGTCTGGATTTCGATGATGCCATTCTCGTTATAAATATCGGCTACGAATTGGCCGACTTTGATCTCGTGATGCGAAGGATCCGGTGCAAGATAGTTTTTTAAGACGGAATGCACCGTTTTCTCGCTGAGTGTACCAATCCCGTTCATTCCCATCTGCTGGCCGATTACCTCGTTACATGCTTTTTGAAACAATTGCTTGTCCATGATTTATCATCACTTTCTTAGGAGCAGTTTTATAAATGAATTCAATTGCATTCTTACCTGCAATCGTTCGATTACAACATACAATAACATTTAGTTTAAGGATAAAGGATATGTACTGTTTTTTCAAGATAAGAATAAATTATAGAAAAAAGCAGGAAATCGATAGGGGAAAATAGAAATTCCTATTTCCAAATGAGAGGAAGTAGGGTAAAATAATAACAAATACAATTAAATGGAGCGTGAGATGATGAAAATCTTAGTAACCGGTGGTGCAGGATATATTGCGAGTCATACCAACCTCGAGCTTTTGAATGCGGGTTACGAGGTGGTTGCGATTGATAACTTTAGTAATTCAAGTATGGAATCAATTCGAAGGGTGGAAAAGCTTACAGGCAAAAAGATTCATTTCTATGAAGCAGATATTTTAGATAAAGAGGCATTGACCGATATCTTTTCCAGAGAATCGATTCAGGCTGTGATCCATTTTGCGGGTCTAAAAGCAGTCGGAGAATCCTGTGAGATTCCATTAAAATATTTTAAAAATAATTTAAGCGGCACGATTACACTGCTGGAGGTGATGCAGGAGTTTGGAGTTAAGAATCTTGCATTTTCATCCTCCGCTACGGTATATGGGGATCCTGCGACCGTTCCGGTTACGGAGGAATTTCCGTTGTCGGTAACTAATCCCTATGGACGGACGAAACTGATGATTGAGGATATGCTGCGGGATCTCTTTCAATCCGATCCTTCCTGGAATATCGCAATTCTTAGATATTTTAATCCAATCGGAGCGCATGAAAGCGGGGAAATCGGTGAGGATCCGAACGGAATTCCTAACAACCTGGTTCCCTATATTGCCAAGGTGGCTTCCGGGGCCCTGGACAAGATTCATATATTTGGAAATGATTACGATACGCCGGACGGAACCGGAGTCAGGGATTATATCCATGTGGTCGATTTGGCGCTTGGCCATATTAAAGCAATTGAAAAGCTGCAGGAGAACCCGGGGTTAGTGACCTATAATTTGGGTACCGGGGTTGGATACAGTGTTATGGATATTATCCATAATTATGAAAAAGCATGCGGGAAAAAGCTTCCCTATGTCATTGATCCCAGGAGACCGGGTGATATTGCGGTTACTTATGCAGATCCGACGAAGGCAAGAAAGGAATTAGGCTGGACGGCAGAGCGCGGAATCGACAAAATGTGTGAAGATACTTACCGTTGGCAGAGCAAAAACCCGAACGGATATAGAAATTTGTAAAATAGATTGCATATATTCACTAATAAAACGTTTAAAAGTTAAAAAGGTATTGACAAATTGTATAAAATTTGTTAATCTTAATAGGCTAGTACTGGAGGAGGTATTTTCCAGAAGCAGAGTGGGGAAGCGAGAGGGTAGTAGAGGAAAATAAGATTGGCTGAAACGTATATCCGTAGGGATATACCTTTTTGGTCAATCTTATTTTCATTGTGGGAAATTGTTTCATTAATCCCAAGTATAGTAATCTGTGGATACTGCTTCCAGAACGTAAGGGTGTT
>DOWG01000249.1:0-2532 GCA_003519685.1 Lachnospiraceae bacterium | reverse complement strand
GGGGAATTCGCCCCATCGCATCAAGCTTCCTTCCTGAAAGGTCCAGGAGGGAGTGGCAAGTGGAAAGGAGATTTCCGAAGCGTAATACCATGGATCTTCCGGGTGCAGCGGATTCTTTAGAACATGGAAGTCCTGTGCGGGCATATACCCCTGCGCCAGCAGAAAACACCGGCTGCCGTTTGCATCTTCGGCAATGTCTATGATAAGCACACAATGACCGGGGCTTCCGCCTTGAAGAAACATATCACCGGGACGGATATCTTTTACCTCGATTGCTTCACTTTCTTCTGCCAGGGAAAGCGTCCCGGCATAGGCAAAGAGCATGGAAAGATAACGATGAAAATTATCATAGGAATCATCTGCTTCCTGTGTCTTAGTCCAGCGGACATCATTTCCATCCACCTGCAGACGATTCCCATCCCACCATTTCGTATATTCCATCAGAAAGCCGTTGGTCAGGTGGAAGGCAATACGATCATATTCTTCTTGGGACCAGTAATATTCTGCGTAAATGCGCATGATAGAATCGGCACATTGCTGCAGGTCCCTGTCCTCCAGGGGCAGATCAAAAACCGCGACATGATTCTTCTGATTTCGGATCGCATCCCCATTATATAGCAGCACCTTACTGCCGTCTTTCTTCAAAGGAAAATTGCGTAGAAAGGTTGCCAGCTCTGTTTCACCAGAGGGTACTCTGACATAGCCTGCGGGAGGGAGAATCCTTGTTTCAAGCGTCTCTCCTTCCGGAGATAGAAGGGAAGGAGCCGGATCCGTATCTGTAATATTATTTCTTTTGTTGGAGGGATTAATTGCAGATGCAGAATCTTCGCCGGCAGGCAGGTCGTCGGTCTGGGCTTGATCTGAAGCCGGTGTCGGCTGCTCCCTAGAATCTACCGAGCCGTTAGGCTTCGCACAAGCAGTTAATACAAATACAGCCATAAGAAAAAGGGCAAGGAAGCGGACACGGTATTTTTGATAAATATGGCTTGCCATACGGCAGCGGGCGGAATTGGTTTTTATGGATTTCATCTATTTCTCCTTATTCTTTTAATGATTTTCTGGGATATGAGTAACATAAATCCTACATAAACCAGTATCTAATAATTACCATTATCGGAATAATTATAACATAGGATGGCGGCGGATTCTATTTATATTTAAAAATAGGGAGCTTGAATATTCATCCCCTATTTAAGGAAATCTATTAGATAGGAGCCGGAGCCTGAAAAACCTTTGACAAAGGCAATCTGGAATGATATACTTTGCATAATATATATAAATAATTGTAAAGGCAAGGAAAAGAAGAGTAGACAGTGGAACGGTTAACAGAGAACCCCGGCAGCTGAGAAGGGGAAATGGGTGTTTGCCCTGCTCATCCCGGATGAGTACGAAGAAGCTGTTGAAGATGGTCTTGGAGCTGCGCACTGAGGAAGAGATTCTTAGGCTGCGACGGAGGCAACCGTTATGATGCTAAGCTGTAAGTGTATTGTAAATCGTGATAGGATGGTATTCTTGCAGCGGGTAAGACCTTTATAGTGATATAAAGGTGAATTAAAGTGGTACCACGAGAGCCTCTCGTCTTTAAAGAGATTTAAGGACGGGAGTTTTTTGTCGTATAGAAAATTGTGTCCTATACGACAAAAAACGCTCCACTAAGGATTCACACCCGGGTAATTTTATGGAAGCAATTCGAAACAGGCTGTATTTCATTCATTGTGTATACAACCGATGCTTCGCAGTTACCGAATAGATTTTTTGATAGGAAGGATGGATAGAAATGAGTAAAAAACCGTATTATATTTCAACGGCGATTGCGTATACATCGGGAAAACCGCATATTGGCAACACTTATGAAATCATATTGGCAGACAGCATTGCCAGATTCAAACGTTCTCAAGGATATGATGTATACTTTCAGACCGGTACGGATGAGCATGGACAGAAAATTGAACTTAAGGCAAAGGAAGCAGGCATTACTCCGAAGGAATATGTAGATCAGGTTGCCGGTGAGATAAAACGGATCTGGGATCTGATGAACACCTCCTATGATAAGTTCATCCGTACAACGGATAAGGATCATGAACGCGAGGTTCAGAAGATATTTAAAAAGCTTTATGAGCAGGGAGATATTTATCAGGGCTTCTATGAGGGATTGTATTGTACTCCCTGTGAGTCCTTCTTTACCCCGTCCCAGCTGGTTGATGGAAAATGCCCGGACTGCGGCCGCGAGGTTCAGCCTGCGAAGGAAGAAGCCTATTTTCTAAAATTGAGCAAATATGCAGATCGTTTGATTGAATATATTAATTCGCATCCGGACTTTATTCAGCCGGAATCCAGAAAGAATGAAATGATGAACAATTTCCTTCTTCCGGGACTTCAGGATCTGTGTGTATCCCGTACCTCTTTTAAATGGGGGATTCCGGTAGATTTTAACGAGAAGCATGTCGTATATGTCTGGTTGGATGCTTTAAGCAATTATATTACCGGAATCGGCTATGATACGGACGGCAACAGCAGTGAGAAGTATAAGAA
>DOWG01000014.1 GCA_003519685.1 Lachnospiraceae bacterium | reverse complement strand
TTAGCGGAGTTTACACTTTCCAGAAAGGATCCTGCCTATGTGGACCGTGCAAAAGCAATACAAAAGGCAGAGAAAGCCCGGATTGCCGGGGAGAATATATTCTCAGCCAATCGGGAATTAAAGCAGGTATACGATACCATTGCGGAAAAATTTGATATCGACCCGGAAAAAACCCAGATTGGAAGTACCATCTATGCGGTGAAACCCGGGGACGGTTCTGCAAGGGAACAGGCTGCAAGCTGCCAGAAGGTATTGGGAGGCTTTGCGAATATCGCGAGGGAATATGCAACAAAGCGGTATCGCTCCAACCTGATCAACTGGGGAATGCTGCCCTTCCTTTACGACGGAGAGCTGCCGTTTGAGAACGGTGATTATCTGTTTATCAAAGATATAAGCAGAGCGGTTGCCGAAAAGCATTCCGAGATAAAAGCGTATGTTGTAAACAAAGGCATGAAGGAATTTACCTTAACCTTAGGGGAGCTGACGGACGATGAAAGAAAAATCATCCTAAGCGGTTGTCTGATCAACTACTACCGAGAAAAATAAAAATTTACTTTGCTATAGAAAAGCGGCTGTAATGTGCTATTTGTGTATTACAGCCGCTTTTGCATTCCACAGCGTTAAGGCAAACAATGATATAAGTGTCATAAGTCATATAAGAACAACGAACATGAATAGGATCGCATCATATCAAACAATAAAAAGCAAATATTAACATTACTGGCAATACCATTTTTCGTAATTTCTATTACAATGAATGTATGGATATTATATGTACTATGAAACTCCATGCTTAATTCAAATAACGGGGGTGTAATGGAATGAAATATGGATATTTTGATAATGAAAATCGAGAGTATGTCATTGAAAAAGTGGATTTGCCCACATCCTGGACGAACTACTTAGGAGTACGGGATCTATGTGCGGTCATCAACCATACGGCGGGAGGATATTTGTTCTACCAGTCACCGGAATACCATCGGATTACCAGGTTTCGGGCAAATAGCATACCGATGGACCGGCCGGGGCATTATGTGTACCTTCGGGATGATAAGACGGGGGATTATTGGAGCATCTCCTGGCAGCCGGTCGGAAAACCCTTGGACAGGGCAAAATATTGCTGCCGGCATGGTTTATCCTATACCAGATACGAATGTGAATATGAGGGGATTCGGGCAGAGCAGACCCTGTTTATTCCGATGGACGACCCGATTGAGCTGTGGGATGTAAAAATAAAAAACACCGGTGCATCGGAGAGGGAGATCAGTGTTTTCTCCTACTGTGAATTCTCCTACCATCATATTGCAATGGATAATCAGAACTTCCAGATGAGTAATTATGCTGCCGGTTCCAGCTATCAGGACGGGGTGATTGAGCATGATCTATTCTACGAAGAATTCGGGTATCAGTATTTTTGTGCAAGCTTTGAGCCGGACAGCTTTGACTGTGTAAGGGATCGCTTTATCGGCAACTACCGTACGGAGGATAATCCGGTTGCGGTGGAGAGAGGAAGATGCTCCGGCAGTTTTTTAAAGGGCGGCAATCATTGCGGTTCTCTGCATAAGAAACTGACCCTTTCGCCCGGAGAAGAGGTTCGGGTAATCTTCATGCTCGGGGAAGGAAACCGGAAGGAAGGAAAGAAGATACGGAGAAAATATGCGGATTTTGATCAGGTGGATGCTTCGTATCGGCAATTGGCTGAGTTTTGGCAGAAAAAGATGGATAAGCTGCAGATCGCTACGCCGAATGAGGGAATGAACACATTAATTAACATCTGGACTCTTTACCAGTCAGAAATCAATGTAATGTTCTCGAGATTTGCCTCTTTTATTGAAGTAGGAGGAAGGACCGGCTTAGGATACCGGGATACGGCGCAGGATGCCATGACGATCCCGCATTCCAATCCGGAAAAATGCCGCCAGCGGATCGTAGAATTATTACAGGCGCTTGTGTCAGAGGGCTATGGCCTGCACCTGTTTGAGCCGGAATGGTTTGATAAAAAGTCCAAAAGAAAGCCTTTTCAATCACCGACGGTTATCCCGACGCGGAAGAAGGAGGATATCGTTCACGGCATCGGGGATGCCTGCTCGGATGATGCTCTCTGGCTTGTCGGAGCCATTGTCCAATACATAAAGGAAACCGGAGAATTCACCTTCCTTTGGGAGGATATAACCTATGCGGACGGCGGCAGCGGAAGTGTCTATGAACATATGAAGAAAATCCTTGATTTTTCCGAGAAACAGGTCGGCAGTAACGGAATCTGCAAGGGACTCCGGGCAGATTGGAATGATTGCCTGAATCTGGGCGGAGGAGAAAGCGCCCTGGTATCTTTTCTCCATTACTGGGCTTTGGAAAACTTTCTGGAGGCTGCAAGGTATTTTAAGATCGAGGAAGATATCCTTAGGTATACGAAGATGCAGGAAAAGGTGAAAGCCACTTGTGACAGAGAATTGTGGGATAAAGAATGGTATATCCGCGGGATTACAAAGAAGGGGAAAAAGATTGGGACCTTTGAGGATAAGGAAGGGAGAATCCATCTGGAATCCAATGCATGGGCAGTGCTTTCCGGAGCCGCACCGATAGAGAAGGGCGAAAAGGCAATGGATTCGGTGGAGCATTCCCTGTATACTCCCTATGGAATTATGCTTAACGGTCCATCCTACACCGTACCGGATGAGGATATCGGTTTTGTAACCAGAGTCTATCCCGGTTTAAAGGAAAACGGAGCAATCTTTTGCCATCCCAATCCATGGGCATGGGCGGCAGAATGTATTCTCGGCCGTGGTGACAGAGCAATGAAATATTATGATGCGTTAAGTCCCTATAACCAGAATGATAAGATAGAAATCCGGGAGGCGGAGCCCTATGTCTATTGCCAGTTTGTTGCAGGAAAGGATCATACCGCCTTTGGATGGGCAAGACATCCTTTTATGACCGGAACCGCAGGCTGGGCATATTTCGCCGCTACCGGGTATATGCTTGGAATCCGGCCAGGATTTACGACCCTTACCGTGGACCCTTGTATCCCCTCCGATTGGAAGGAATTTCGCATTAGAAGAGAATGGAGAGGCGCGGTCTATTTCATTACTGTATTGAATCCGAATGGCGTGATGAAGGGCGTTCGGGAAATTTGGCTGAACGGAGAAAAGGCAGCCAAAATTTCAGCACAGCCGCAGGGAAGCACAAATCATATAACCGTAATTATGGGAAGGAGATGAAGGCATGATAAAGTTCGGTACCGGAGGCTGGAGAGCAGTGATCGGTGAGGATTTTACAAAGGCCAATATACAAAAGCTTGCCAAAGCCTTAGCCTTGAAGATGAAGGATGAAGGTGTGGCGGAGAAAGGAATGGTCATCGGGTATGACAGGAGGTTTCTATCGAAGGAAGCAATGCAGTGGGCAGGGGTGATCTTTGCTTCGGAAGGGATTCAAACCTATCTGATCAATCGTTCCTCCCCGACACCTCTGGTTATCTATTATGTGATGAAGCATGAGATGCCCTATGGGATGATGGTTACGGCCAGTCATAATCCTGCTGTCTATAACGGAATAAAGATATTTACTTCCGGCGGAAGAGATGCGGATGAGCTCCAGACCAGGGAGATTGAAAATTATATCCGGGAATTGGAAGATATGGACATCAAGGGAATGGATTATGAAGCTGCCGTAAGCAGCGGTTCTATTGTGGAGATCAATCCGATCAATGAATACATAGATGCCATTATTAATACAATTGATTTGCAGGCGATTCGGGAGAAAGGGCTGCGAATTGCTTTGGATCCGATGTACGGGGTTAGCGAGACTTCTTTAAAAACAATACTGCTGACAGCAAGATGTGATGTATCCACAATTCATGACAGGCATGACACTTTATTCGGAGGAAAATTGCCGTCCCCATCGGCGGAGACTTTAAAAAGCCTGCAGAATTATGTGATTGACCGCCAGTGCGATATCGGGATTGCAACGGACGGAGATGCCGATCGAATCGGTGTAATTGACGACACGGGTCATTTTCTCCATCCGAATGATATCGTAGTCCTACTCTATTATTATTTAGTAAAATACAAGGGGATGAAGGGAGCCGCTGTTCGCAATATTGCCACCACCCATATGCTGGACCGGGTTGCGGAAAGCTTTGGGCAAAAATGCTATGAGGTGCCGGTCGGTTTTAAATATATCTCGGCAAAGATGATGGAAACCAATGCGGTTATCGGCGGAGAATCTTCCGGAGGATTGACGGTCCGTGGGCATATTCCCGGCAAGGACGGTATCTATGCCGCATCGCTTCTGATTGAAATGATCGCTGTTCTGGGGAAGAAGTTATCTCAGATTTTAAGTGATATAAAGGAAATATATGGGGACTTAACGATGGAAGAGAGAGATTATCCGTTAAGCGAGCAAAAGAGGGATCGGATTTATCAGCGATTGTTGATAGATAAATTGATCCCTAAATTGCCCTTTGAGATTGAAAAAATCTCCTATCTGGACGGATGCAAGATTTATTTTCGAAACGGAGGATGGGTAATTACACGTTTCTCCGGTACGGAGCCTCTGTTAAGAATTTTTTGTGAAATGCCAAATGCAGAGGATGCAAGACTGATTTGTGAAACCTATGAAACTTTCCTTTCGCTATAAGAAAAAAGAAAGAACCGATTTCGTTAAAATGGGGTGGGGGACTTATGAAAAAAACAATATCTTTAAGAAGACGGTTATTATTCATGGTTGTAATCCTATGGATGATGCCGGTCATATCCATCTATTATTACTTAACCGTATCCTACCGCAACAGCATTATTGAGAAAACAACGGTACTTATGGAGGAAGAGCTTAAGAACTTTACTTCCTTTAATGCCAGGCGGATCGAGGAGGCAATTAATCTTTCGAAAAAGACCTCCTACGAACAGATCATTGAAAAGGCATGGAGAAAGTATGCTGCCGGAAAGCTCAGTAAATCAGAGCTGTACCGTGAAATTATCGGTAACTTAAAGAGCAAATTCTATAATGACAACCGGTTTGTAATTTCCGTGTTCTATCTTAGCGAGGATCCGGATCATATCTATTATACCTCCAGGAAGGCCAGTGATTATATTGATAACTATAAGACGGAGGTGGAAGCGGAAGCTCATTCCATCACCGGCCAGGATACCTCGGATGCGCATGT
>DOWG01000114.1:5786-7211 GCA_003519685.1 Lachnospiraceae bacterium | reverse complement strand
CAAATCAGCGGCTTGATGCCCTACATAAAATAAGTAATCAGATAACCAATGATTACGATGTTATATGCTTTGAAGACATCAATCTAAACGCTATGAAACAATGCTTAAAACTTGGTAAGAACACCTCAGATAACGGATTTGGTACATTACGTACTTTTGTAGAATACAAAGCCAAAAATAAGGGCAAGTACACAGTGAAGGTGGGCAAGTTCTTCCCGTCCACAAAACTATGCCATTGCTGTGGTTATAAAAACAAAAGTATTACCTTATCCACCAGGGAGTGGACATGTCCAGTTTGCGGTACACATCATGACAGAGACTATAATGCAGCAATGAATATAAAAAAAGAAGGCTACCGTCTGCTCTTACAGAGCTGACAATAAACCTTCTTTGTACCGTAGGAACTACGGGAAGTTAAGCCTCGTGGAGACTGTGCAAGTCGCATTCTTTCGTTTAGAAACAATGTGCAGTAGTCGTTGAAGCAGGAAGCCCCCACTTCAAAAGGTTTTACCTTTAAGTGGGGGTAGTTCACCACCAACAAAGCAGTTATTATAACCACCGGAGGATTTGGCTCTAACCTGGAGATGAGAAAAAAATACAATCCGGAAATTGATGAAAAAATTCTTTCCACAAACTCTCCCGGCAGTACCGGAGATGGTATTGTAATGGCGGAAAATGTCGGTGCTGCTTTAGTTGACATGCAATATATCCAAACCTATCCGATCTGTGATCCAATAACAGGAACCCTGCTCTATTTTGACGATGCAAGATTATATGGATATACCATTATTGTAAACAAAGAAGGAAAGCGGTTTGTTGAAGAGCTTGGAAGACGTGATGTTATGTCCATGGCAATCAAAGCGCAGACCGGCAATGTATGCTACGAACTTGTGGATCAAAAAGCTTTTGAAGAAAGTCATTTACAGGAAAATCACTCAGCTGAAATCGATTACCTCTTTAAGAACAATCTGCTTGTTAAAGCAGATACCTTAGAGGAAGCAGCCGCATTCTTTGATATCAATGTGGACGAATTCAAAAAAACCGTTGCTAACTACAATAAATATGTTAAAGACGGCAAGGATCCGGAATTTAACAAACGTAGTCTGCCGTCTACCATTGAAACTGCTCCTTTCTATATCGTGAAAGCTGTTCCGGCAGTTCATCATACCATGGGCGGTATTAAAATCAATCCGAAAGCTCAGGTAATCAATACTGACGGTAAGGTTATTGATGGCTTATATGCAGCCGGAGAGGTTACCGGAGGAATTCATGGTACAAACCAATTAGGCAGTGATGCTCTTGCTGATATTACCGTATTCGGAAGAATTGCAGGACAAAATGCATCAAAATAATGCATTAAGCAAAAGTAAACCTGTAATGCATTAAGCAAAAATAAAGTTACTGTTCACACCCCATTATGTATAC
>DOWG01000114.1:2350-5734 GCA_003519685.1 Lachnospiraceae bacterium | reverse complement strand
AATCATAGGATAGACTTTACCTAGGGTGTGAGCAGTAACAAAATAAACCTTTAGCACAGAATAAAGCACAAAAAACAAGCATGAAAGATTTTATGATTTTTCTTTCATGCTTGTTTTTATCCATTTTTTATATTACAAAGCATTTTATCAAGCGTTGATTTATAGCTATTAAGCTCTTCCGCCGAAATGCCGCTAATAACATCATTTCTGAATTTTTCAGCTACTTCCCGCATTTCTGTTTCGACTTTTTGCCCTTTCTCCGTCAGTTCCAATAACTTAATTCGCTTGTCATCCTCTCTGGTTGTTCGAACCACCCAGCCAAGGACTTCCATCTTATCGATCAATCGAACAACCGTAGGTTCCTTCAGAGACATCTTGCCCGCCAATTGCCTCTGTGTAATCGTTTTATTCCTGCTGATATAATACAGCGCAATCCATTGCGTCCGTGTTATATTATAAACATTCAATCTTTTTTCAAAACAATCCGCTAATTTCTTAGCACTTCTGCTTGTAATGCAAGCGATACAATCATCTAAATTAAACATCATTATTCACCATCAATTAATTATACTATACCATGGGCAAAAAGCATACCCATGATCTTTTGCTCCGATCTCATGCTCATTACGCTTCCATTGTATCATAATTTTCAATTCTATTCTACCTTTTTGTTTGGGTCTTCCTTCATGCTCCATAAACCACATTAAAAGGAACTGTATTCAGACACAATTAATTGATGTAAGAAACTATGATTCTTTAAGATGATTTGCAACGTATCGATCTATGCATTCCCATACCACCTGCTCGCTGAAGCATTTTCCTATCAGCTCGCTTTCACAAGGTTTAAAATCAATAAGCAACAGGCTGTCCGTGTTTATTTTGGCGTTCTGTATCAATCCATCCGAAGAAGTAACATATACCGATACATTCCCAAAAGGATATCGACGCTCAAATTCTATTTCAAAGTCCGGAGACTGCGCATACAACCAATCGTAAGCTGAAAGCATCTGCTCTAAGGGTGCCTTAAAATTAGTTCTGTCGATATATTCCATAGAATCATATGGAAAGGTATCGATAAACGCTTGTTTTACCCGTTCTACTGTTATTTCACTGTCAATCGTGGACAAATTAACAACCCTGCTTCTGACCGAAGCGATTCCCTTGGATTTTAGTTTCAGTTTTGACGGTGTCAGGACTTTTGCCAACTGTCCGGTATCTACATTGACGAGAATTGTACCATGATACATGTAATTATCGCCATCCGTATAATAGGCGTGGCCGGAAAACTTCTGTTTCTTGTAAAGCAAATCATTTCTTCCGCTAAACTCGCATTCCATGCCAAGTCTTGCCAGAGCAGACTGTACCCGTTTTAAACATTCAACCTGACTCGCTGTTTTTTCTTTTGTGATAAAAGTGAAATTAAGATTGCCCCTGTCGTGGTATACTGCCCCGCCGCCGGAGAACCTGCGTACCGCCT
This sequence comes from Lachnospiraceae bacterium, assembly GCA_003519685.1. Lineage (GTDB taxonomy): Bacteria > Bacillota > Clostridia > Lachnospirales > Lachnospiraceae > Mobilitalea. Next base: position 4,257 of record DOWG01000114.1, on the reverse strand, counting down.
TAATATTATGTTTCTTCATATAAAGAAGGTCGCATTCTGCATAAAGGTTTTGATTTCTCCCGATGATAACAGAAGCATCGTTCTGCCATAAAAACAAATGTATATCTTCATCCGCACTTAATAGAAGCTGATTTTCTGCTGCTATATTAAAATACGGATCAAATTCCTTCGATATTATTATTTTGTTCATTATTGATGCAAAGCTCCTATACCAAGTCCCATGGCTGCTTCATGAATGACTTCACCGGTGGTTGGATGCGGGAAAATGGTTTTTACAATTTCTTTTTCCGTAAGTCCATTGGTAATTGCCAGCGTAAGTGTACTGATTAACGAGGAGGCATCGGCTCCTATAATTGATCCGCCAATGATCTTCCCGGTTTCATTGTTCTTAACCAACTTAATAAATCCCCGCGGCTCGTTCATCGTCAATGCCTTGCCATTTCCGGCAAAGGAGAATTTACTTACCTTTATATCCATGCCTTTCGCTTTNNTCTCCGATACCAACGCTTGCGATTTCAGGAGCCGTAAAAATCACATTGGGAACTGCGGAATAATCCATCTCACACTGCTTATTTAATATATTATCTACTGCAACGATTCCCTGACGGGAAGCCACATGCGCAAGCTGGATAATATTTGTCACATCACCGATTGCATAAATATGCTTGACATTTGTCCGCATGGAAGCATCTACCTGAATCCCTCTGCCTTTGCTGTTTAGTACAACACCGCTATTTTCAATCGCAAGTCCTTCCATATTAGGTTCACGACCGATCGCTACCAGTACTTTATCACTTACCAGTAAATGCTCTCCGTCTTTATCTTCATAGGTAACCACTGCCTTGCCGTCGACAGAGCTTTGAAGCTTCACAACCTTTGAGCTTGTATGAATTTTGATCTTATTTTCTACCGCGATGGCTTGTATTTCTTTCGAGATATCGCTGTCTACCATCGTTAACAGCCGATCCATGAATTCGATGACATGGACGTCGACCCCAAAGTTTTTATAAATAAATGCAAATTCCATACCGATGACACCGCCACCGATAATCGCAATGGATTTGGGGAGCTCCGTACAGGACAGTGCTGATGTGCTGTTTAGCACAAACGGTAAATTCAGGCCGGGGATGGGAAGCTTTGATATTTTTGATCCGGTTGCTATAATAATATCGTTCGCCTTAATGGTGTAATTTTCTTGCCCCGTAACAGCTACTGTACTCTCATTGTGAAAGGATGCCTGACCTGAGATTACATTGATTTCATTTTTCTTCATTAAAAAATCAATACCGGAAACAAGCCGGCTCTTAACCTGGTCTTTACGGTTAATCACCTGCTTCATATTTACAGATATACCATCCGATTGAACACCAAAAAGTGACGCATTGCGCACATTATGACAGATTTCAGAGGACTTGACCAGTGCCTTTGTTGGAATGCAGCCGACATTCAGACAGGTGCCGCCTAATTCTGCTTTTTCAACCAGAGTTACCTTCAACCCCTTCTTGGCAGCATAAATGGCTGCCACATATCCGCCGGGGCCTGCACCGATAATCAGCAGATCGGTAGTCAATTCTTTTGCTGCTTTTTGCTCCCGGTTTTCATCATTTATTTCCCTACTCTCATTTTCCAGCGATATCTCATTGATCTCAAACATCTCTGCATTCGAAGCAATTTGCGCGCCCTCTTCGCATAATATCCTCGCAACAACACCTGCGGCTGCAGCCTTAATCTGGCGGTTGCCTTTCGCTGTCTCAACCTGTGCGATTACCTCACCTGCTTCTATCTTATCTCCAACCTTAACATTAATTTTACCCACCGTACCCATTTTGCCGCCGGAAATCACTGTCATTTTAATAATCATGTTCCATTCTCCTTATTCTATTGTTACTGTTCACACCTTCAACAAA
>DOWG01000114.1:0-2317 GCA_003519685.1 Lachnospiraceae bacterium | reverse complement strand
CGGGCTAATCATAACATGGTATATATGGTGTGTGAACAGTAATATTCTGTTTCTATAGAAAAAGAGCCCTGCTGGATAAAAAAGGCTCTTTCTCTATAGACATCCTTAATCGATCTTAACGCCTGCTAATACTAATTTAACTCCGTTTGCCAGACAGTCACCTACCGGACATGTTCGCTCAATAAATTTAGCGTACTCTTCCACCTTTTCTTTTGGTTCATCTGTCTTAAAGTGCATTACAAAACGTATCTCCTGAAAACCATTTCTGACATCTGCAAGACCCATAAAGCCGTCCGGATCCATATCCCCTTCAAGCTCTACATGAAACTCGTCAAATGTAAAGTTATGTGCAGGAGCAAAAGCACTTGCAACAATCGTCTGACATGCACCAAGTGCACATAGAAGTGCCTCCACCGGATTCATACCGGCATTGGTTCCGCCAAGTTCCTCAGGCTCGTCCATAAGTATCTTAAAATTTCTTACATTCGTCTCTACCTGTAAGCCATCCGGTAATTTTTTAGCGGTTGCTTTAAAAGTTGTTAACATAGCAGCATCTCCTTTTTTTTCGGTAGTAAATCCATACCGTTTATTTGTTAATATAATAACATAAAGCAAACATAAAATCAATAGTTAGCTAAGTAACTATTCTAAACTTTTTATAAAAATATCTCAAATAACGCTATTCCATAAGTATCTTTTCCAAATTGAGATCTTCCTATACCCATGGATTGGAAAAGCCGCTGGCGAAACCACCAGAAATATGTTTGTTTTAAAAAAATTATCTGAATGCGTATTCTTTCTTCCTGTAATTTGTGATAGTATAGATTTGATTAGACATATAGACATATAGACATATGACATTTAAAAGGACTTAAGATACCTATGAAAACAACAAGTGATTTAAGACATGATTCTATCCGCTCCCTGGTAATCAAGCTGGCAATTCCATCAATGATTGCGCAGCTGGTGAACGTTCTTTACAGTATTATTGACCGTATGTACATTGGAAATATTCCAGAAGTCGGTGATATCGCCTTAGCCGGTGCAGGCATATGCGGCCCCATTGTTACTCTCCTTTCTTCCTTTGGTACTTTAGTTGGTCTGGGAGGATCCATCTTAATGGCGATGCGCCTCGGTGAGAAGAAAAAAGATCAGGCAGAACAAGTCCTATCGAACAGTTTTTTAATGCTTGTTATATTTTCTTTCCTGCTGACCATTACTTTTTTACTGATGAAAGATGATTTATTAATACGGTTCGGCGCAAGCGAGGTTACCTTTCCTTATGCCAATACCTATATGACCATCTACACCCTTGGCACATTTTTTGCCTTACTTGGCATTGGATTAAACTATTTTATTACCTGCCAGGGCTTTTCCTTTATTAGTATGACAACGGTATTAATCGGAGCCGTTACCAATATTATATTAGATTTTGTATTTATCTTTGTATTCCATACCGGCATTGCGGGAGCTGCCTGGGCAACTGTTATAGCCCAGATGCTCTCCTGCGTTTTTGCGGTTACCTTCCTCTTTCGTAAGAAGGTTCCTATTCGCATTACCTTTGGCAATTATTCGTTTTCGATTATTTGGAAAATATTATACATCGGATTATGTCCTTTCATCATTCTTGCAACGGACAATCTGATTATCATAATAATGAATGCGGTACTGCAAAAATACGGAGGACCTGCCGAGGGCGACCTGCTTATTTCATGTGCTACGATCGTTCAAAGCTATATGATGCTGATCACCAGCCCAATGATTGGAATTACCGGCGGAACACAAACAATCATCAGCTATAATTATGGTGCTGCTGATTCTGCGAGGGTAAAGCAGGCCGAACGGCTTATTTTAACGCTATGCCTCGTATTTACCAGCTGCATGTTTCTTGTGTCACGTGTTTTTCCGGTACACTTTGTGCATATCTTTACAAGAGAACAAACGCTTGTGGATCTATCGGTCTGGGGAATTAAAACCTTTACCCTTGCAATTATTCCATTAAGCTTACAGTATGTGTTTGTAGACGGATTAACTGCTCTGGGACGTACAAAAACCGCTTTGTTTCTATCCATCTTCCGAAAGACTTCGTTTGTTATATTTACCGTTCTGCTTCCTGCTTTATTCACTGCTCAGTATGCATTCTATGCAGAGCCGATGTCCGATCTCCTCAGCTCCTGTATTACAAGTACGGTATTTTTACTTATCTTTTCAAAGCATTTAAAAGCCAGAGAATTAAGCGTTAAGAACCAGTAAAATGTGAAATAAAATAGGATAGGGGGTGTCATAAGTCATTTTAAGATTTTGGTATGACTTATGA
>DOWG01000156.1:7803-13620 GCA_003519685.1 Lachnospiraceae bacterium | reverse complement strand
CAGATTTTAACAGAGAAGAGCGCACGTGCCATCGCAAGTAATTGGGTAGGAATCGAATTAATGATGAAGAGAAGCCCGGAACTCATTACAAACCTCATTGGCCTGCTTAGCTATGCCACGCTCATTATCGTTATTGATTGGAGAATTCTGATTGTCCTTGTCGTGATGTGCTTTGTCAATCTATATTTAAATCGCAGGGCAAGAGAATATATGGAAAAGCATGCGGATGAAAATGCCGCGCTTATGAGGAAACAGAACTATCTTTATAAGAACACGATTAAGTTCGAGAATTTAAAGGATATTATCCTGTACCAGATGAGTGACTGGTTTCGGCATGCATTTGAGAAAAATTGCAGTGCCGGAAGAAAATGGTCCTATCAAAATGAAAGGATGTGGCTGAAACCGGCTGTTTCGGATATTGCATTCATTGCATTAAGGGATTTTGCAGCATATTTTATATTAACAAGGCAAGTGCTGCATGGTCATATTACACTGGCCCTATTTACCTTTTACCTTGGAATCATATCCGGGTTTTCCGGCTGGCTGTTCGGGTTGATGAATGCATGGACGGATTTACTTCGATCCAACATCCAGGTAAATGATTATCGCTGTATCATGGAACAGCCGAGTACCTTCTCCGGAAGTGCGGGTGTAAAAACTTTTGACAAAAGTAAGCCGGTCTCCATACGATTAGAAAATGTATCCTTCCGGTATGCGGGTTCGGAAAAGGATATCATCACAGACTTGAATTTAACCATAAACCCCGGAGAGAAGATTGCGCTTGTGGGTGAGAATGGTGCGGGAAAGACAACATTGATCAAGTTGCTCTGTGGATTATACCAGCCCACAAAGGGCACCATCTATGTGAATGAAACGGACATCCGCAAGTTTAATCGGGATGATTATATGGGGATGCTGAGCGTGGTTTTTCAGGACATTAATATGTTCGCTTTTTCGATTATAGAGAATATCTCCGGTAAAACGTTAGAGGATACCGATATCAGCCGGGTTATGAAATGCCTTACGAAAGTTGGGTTGAAAAAGAAGGTGGATTCGCTGCAGTGGAAGGAAATGATGCCACTTTCCCAGCGTCTCAGTAAGGAGGGGATAGAGCTCTCCGGCGGCGAAATGCAGAAGCTGCTACTGGCAAGAGCACTTTATAAGAATGCGCCAATTCTGATTCTTGATGAGCCTACCGCTGCTTTGGATCCGATCGCGGAAAGTGAATTATATGAGGAATATTATAGTAACTTAATCGACCGGACATCCATATTTATTTCGCACAGGCTTGCAAGCACGCGCTTCTGCGATAGGATATTATATTTTGCACATGGAGCGGTAGTGGAAGAGGGAAGCCATGAGGAATTAATGAGAAGAAACGGTGCATATGCCAAGGTATATCAGATTCAGAGCCAATATTATACGAAGGGAAATGCACAGACCGGGGATGGGGTGGAGTATGCATAAGAAGATAAATGAAACAATACGAAAATGTGCAGAAATTTTGCGCTTGCTTTATCGGTGCTCCAAAAGATATATAATTTTTACTTTTATACAAGCTATAATCAGCGTGGTTCTGCCATTCATCAACTTATATTATGCAAGCAGAATCATTGATGATATTGCCTATCCAAATGTAAAGCAGGAAACTATCCTAAACAGTATCCTATGGATGGTTGGTATTAATCTTGCACTTTCATTAATGCGAATGGTAAGTGAGAAGATCCAAAATGCCGAAAGCAGATATGTGGAAGACCGGGTGCAAGAGAACATTGGTTGTAAGGCAATGTCTATGGATTATGCAGCGATGGGACAGAAGGAATCCAGAGATTTGTTAGTAAAAGCCGAAAAAGGTTATCATTCTAACGGTGGTGTTGCATACTTGTGCAACGATCTAAGTACCCTGTTTCAAAATATTTTGTCTATGATATATTCAATTTATCTATGTTTTAATCTATTTACAATTCATGTTGGAAAGGAAAATGGGATGCTTGCCTATTTTCTAAATTCCGTATGGTGCTTTATTCTTTTAATGATAATCATTGGCGGGTGTGTATACCTTACCTATCGGAATGCAAAGACGCTTTCTAAAATAACTTATAAATTCTTTGAAGAGAACGTAGATAGTAACAATAAGTTTGGCTATTATACGGATTTTCTTTATGAATATAAGTACGGAAAGGATATCCGAATCTATGGTATGCAGAAACTGATCAACAAAGAATTTAAGGAGAACAATCGTAATATAAAGAGTTCAGATACAAAAAGGGTTAAGGCATCTGTGAAAAACAGTGTTCATAACCGGCTTATCAACGGTGCAGTAGAGATGATTACATATCTATATGTTGGTTTAAAGGCAGTAATGAAGCTCATAACGGTGGGACAGCTGACTTTTTATGTTGGGGTGTTTAAGAAACTTGTAGATTCGGTCAATAGTTTTGCCAAGACAATCGTATGGGTACAGCTTAGATGCCGGTATATAGGAAACTATGTAGAGTTCTTGAAATTACCGGCAAGAGAAGATGGCTCAATTTCTTTAAATCCGAAAGAAGAAAAATTGGATTTTGAATTTAAAAATGTGTCCTTTCGATATCCGGGTGCTAATCATAAAGCTTTATCAAATGTGTCCATTAAATTTGGAGCAGGAGAAAAAATAGCGATCGTTGGAAGAAATGGATCCGGTAAATCAACCTTTGTAAAGCTTTTGTGCCGTTTTTACGAACCGACGGAGGGCGAGATACGGTTGAACGGAATCAATATTAAGGATTACAAAAAAGAAGACTATTGGAGACTTATTTCAGCAGTCTTCCAGGATTTCAAGCTGTTTTCTTTTACGATGGCCGAGAACATAACGATTTCAGATGACGGGGACCATGCCCGGGCATTTGAATGTCTCAAAAGAGCCGGATTATCCGAACTTATCGGTAAACTGGAACATGGTATCGATACCTTACTGTTTCATGGAATGGGAAGTGGTATTGAGCTTTCCGGCGGCGAATCGCAGAAAACCGCTATTGCCAGAGCAATATATAAGAATGCGCCGCTTATGGTGCTGGATGAGCCGACGAGCGCGTTGGATCCGATTGCAGAATATGATATCTATAAGAAATTCACTGAATTAAGTAAGGATAAGCTTACGATCTTTATATCACACCGTTTATCAAGCTGCCTGTTCGGGGATAAGATATTGGTATTTGAGAACGGTGAGATTGTCGAAAGTGGAAAACATGAGACGCTGCTCAGCAGGGGAGGTGTTTACTATGACCTTTGGCAGGCGCAGGCACAATATTACATATCCTAGTATAATTTTTATTCATGTATTATTCATAGCAAGACAAATTGGATGCGCCAATATAAAAAAATAAAATATGGTAAAATCGCCGGAAATGATGTACGATGTAAATAATAATTCTTAATCAGATCATGAAAAATAAAGAATTAGACATAACAACTTAAACATAAAGGAGGAGAGAACATGCACCCGAATCTTGTATTGATTACTGTAGACCAGATGCGCCGTGACTGCATGGGCGCAGCCGGACATCCATATGTTGAAACACCTAATTTAGATGCTATGTGCGCCAGAGGACACCGATTCCTCCATGCCTGTTCGGCTACGCCTTCCTGCATCCCAGCCCGTGCCGCCCTGCTGACCGGCTTAGGCCAGAGAGCCCACCGGAGGGTGGGATACCAGGATGGAGTGACCTGGGATTACGCCCATACACTGCCCGGAGAGCTGACTCGTGCAGGCTACCAGACACAGTGCATCGGTAAGATGCACGTAGCGCCTGCCCGCAACCGGTGCGGTTTTGAGAATGTCATCCTTCATGACGGCTATCTTCACTATGAGAGAAATGTACGCCGTCCAGGTGCCGACAGCTATGAGGGAACGGATGATTATCTGCACTGGCTGCGAAAGAGGTTGCCAGGGGCGGATTTATCAGACTCCGGCTTAGAATGCAATTCCTGGGTGTCCCGCCCGTGGCCTTATGCGGAGGAGCTGCATCCCACCAACTGGTGCGCGTCGGAAACCATAGATTTCCTGCGAAGAAGGGATCCTACCAGACCATTTTTCCTCCATACTTCTTTCGTACGCCCCCACTCTCCGTTGGATCCGCCTGCGTATTACATGGACCTATATCTGCGCAAGGAGATACCGCTTCCGCCTGTGGGAGACTGGGCGGACGTTTCGGACTGGGAGAAGAACGGGATGATGACCGACTGCAATTGGGGGATCATTCCGCCTGACGCGCTGCGGCGGGCCAGGGCGGCCTACTACGGCCTGATTACCCACATCGACCACCAGATTGGCCGTATCCTTCAGGCTTTTGGGGAGTATGGACTGATGGACAACACGATCTTTCTGTTCACCAGCGACCATGGAGATATGCTGGGGGACCACAACCTATTTCGGAAGGCGCTGCCATACGAAGGCTCTGTTGGTATCCCGATGGTGCTTTTCGACCCGGCGAATCTGCTGGGCATCAGCCGGGGCCGCACATATTCGGCGGTGACCGAATTAAGAGATGTGATGCCCACGATGCTGGAGCTGGCAGGAGCTGAAATTCCCTCTGAGGTGGAAGGCAAGAGCCTGCTGGGAGCCTTAAAAGGCGGCGTGCTGAGAGAATATCTCCACGGCGAACATGAGCTTGGAGATCATTCCACACAGTTTATCGTTACAGAGCGTGACAAATACATCTGGTATTCGAAGAGCGGTCGGGAGCAGTATTTTAACCTGGAGCGTGATCCGGAGGAACGCAGGAACCGGATCGGCGAGAGTGACTGTCAAGGCAGGGTAAATGAACTGAGAAAACAGCTGATTGCTGAGCTTTCCGGCAGAGAGGAAGGCTACACGGACGGTAGCAGCTTGATACCGGGGCGCACCCCTGTCTGCCTGCTGGGCAAATCATAAAATGATGGAGATATGCTATGTAAGAGAATAGAACTGGGTAGGTTACCCTGCCTGTGGAAGAACATTGTGATGATACCCTGATACAACGGATGAAGTTTTGGGGAGCTGATGCTATACGCAACAGCGATGGCACCCGGCTTATTGATATTGACAACTGGCATTCACATGTTATAATCGATTTAACATCTCCCCCAGGCCTCTATGGTAACATATGCACACTTGGGGGCGGTCTGTAGGTGGGAACAGATAATTCTGTTCCCGCTTTCTATATAAGAAGATATCTTGGTCATTATAAACTGCATATCATTTCCACAGCGGCTGCAATCATTTCCATTTATACATTCCCGATTGGTTTGAAGCAATTGTTACTATTCACACCCACCATGTATACCATGCTATGATTTCGACAAATGATATCCGATAAGGAGTATTTGAAGCGAAAGCGTCTCCGAATCGGATACATTTGTCGAAATCATANNTTACCCGGGTGTGAACAGTAACAAGCAATTGTATAAATATTTTACAGAGTAAAAAACATATGCTACTATAAAGGTTGAAAAGAAACAGGAAAATCACTTAGGTTAAGATAATCTTAAGAAGTTGATAAGATTTTGCCTGTAAAATCGTTTCGGATTATATGGTATGATTTTATGGGTTTTTATAACAAAGGAGCTGAAACATACGATGCAGGCAAATATTTTAATCGTAGATGATGAGCAATCCATTGTGGATCTGCTTGAAGTATATCTGAGAAATGAAAATTATAATGTATTTAAATTTTATAATGGGCATGATGCATTACAATGCATTGAGAAGGAAGAGATTGACTTAGCAATCTTGGACATTATGCTTCCCGATATGAGCGGTCTTGCGATCTGCCAGCGGATCAGGGAAAAGCATAATTT
>DOWG01000156.1:0-7747 GCA_003519685.1 Lachnospiraceae bacterium | reverse complement strand
CAGGAAGAAAATATTATCGCCTTTTCCGGTATTGTATTAGATAAGGACAAGCATGAATGCACTTTAAATGAAAGACCGCTTTCCCTTACTCCCACGGAATTTTCGATTCTTTGGGTATTGGCGTCTAATCGCGGGCATGTGGTCAGCTCGGAAGAATTGTTTCAGGAGGTATGGGGGGATAAATATTTTACAAACAGCAATAATACCGTAATGGTTCATATCCGGCATTTACGGGAGAAAATGAACGACAGCGCGGAACGCCCGAAATATATAAAAACGGTATGGGGGGTTGGCTATAAGATTGACAAGTAAATCCTTTCGTTCAAAATTTATGAAAAAAATCATGCTCCGATGTGCAGGGGCCGCAGTTCTGGCCTCGGTATTGTATGTACTTTTGATTGTTGCCGTATACTTTATCGGTCATCGTCTTATTATATGGCAGACCACGCCCATGTATTATTTATTAAAGAGAGTTGAGCTTTATTCCAGCCTTTTAATTCCGGTCGGCTGGCTCATCATGATCTTGGTCGTCATTTACATTTACTGGAGAAAAACGGCCGGCTATATTGAGGACATCGCTGCAGCAAGCTTAGGCTTGGTACGACCGGATGATGAGGACATCCGATTACCGGCGGAGCTTCGGGAAATAGAAGACAGAATGAATCAGATCAAAAAAACTGCCCTGAAAAATGCGAGGGATGCCAAAGAAGCGGAGCAGCGCAAAAATGATCTTGTTGTCAATCTCGCACATGATATCCGAACGCCGCTCGCTTCTGTGATTGGATATCTGAGTCTTCTGGATGAGGCGCAGGATATGCCGGCAGAGCAAAGAGCAAAATATACGGGCATTACGTTGGAAAAAGCCTATCGCTTAGAACAGCTCATCGAAGAATTTTTTGAGATTACCCGTTTTAATCTGAGTACCATTATATTGAACAAGAGGAAGATCAATCTGACCTTTATGCTGCAGCAAATGGCGGATGAATTTTATCCGATGATGATGCCCCAGAATAAGCAGACCAAAGTACATGCACCGGATGACCTGATTATCTGGGGAGATGCGGACAAGCTGGCCCGCGTATTTAATAATATTCTGAAAAATGCGATTGCTTATAGCTATAGTGACAGCACGATTGAGGTCACAGCCTCTGTAGAAGCAGGAAATGTAGTGATTCAATTTGCGAATAGCGGTGACCCGATACCGCCGCAGAAGCTGGAGGTTATTTTTGAACGGTTTTTCCGGCTGGATACCTCTCGTTCCTCTCAAACAGGCGGCTCCGGCTTGGGTCTTGCCATTGCCAAAGAGATTGTTACGGCTCACGGGGGTACGATTACTGCCCAGAGCGATGAGATCAAGACAACCTTTACCGTTGTTCTTCCTACCGGGAATTTGAATCCCGAAAAAAGCAAGACGCAGTCTTAGAGAAATATAAGTTCTCTATAAGTCTTTCTTAAGGTTTTAATAAGTCCAAAATCCAATATTGCCTGTCCGGTTTCGGTAAGATGAATATACCGAGCCGGACAGGTTTTTTTGTCCGCCCAGTCATACGAAATATTGGAAAGGATTGATTTTATGAAACAAACAACAATCGCCGTTTTGTTTGGCGGCAATTCTACGGAATATGAGGTGTCTTTACAGTCAGCCTGCTCCGTGATAGAAAATCTTGACCCGGAGAAGTACCATGTTATTCTGCTTGGCATTACCCGGCAGGGAGAATGGCTGAAATACAGCGGCGGCACCCAGGAGATCAGAAACGATACCTGGAGCAGGCATGCTTCCTGTGTCCCGGCGGTCATTTCACCGGACCGCAGTACCCACGGTCTCCTTGTAATAGAAGGCGGCAGGGCTGTCGAGCTTCCGATTGACGTAGCATTTCCTGTACTGCACGGGAAAAATGGTGAGGACGGTACGGTGCAGGGGCTGCTGGAAATGGCGGGTATTCCCTGTGTCGGATGCGGAATCCTCAGCTCTGCCCTCTGTATGGACAAAGATTTCGCGCATAGACTGGTAAACTTAGCAGGCATAAAGACACCTGCTTCCGTTGTTCTGCATTCGCCCATACCGGATGCAGAGGTATTGCAGCAGACAGCCCATCTGAGCTACCCTTTATTTGTGAAACCGGTCAATGCCGGATCATCTTTTGGCATTACAAAGGTCTCCGATCGAAAAGATTTAATCGAAGCGGTGCGCGTGGCTTCCCAGCATGACCATAAGGTAATTATTGAGGAAGCGGTTGATGGTTTTGAAGTAGGATGTGCGGTTCTTGGTAACGAAATGCTTACGATCGGCAAGGTCGATGAAATTGAATTGTCGCACGGCTTTTTTGATTACACAGAAAAGTATACGTTGAAGACCTCTAAGATTCATATGCCCGCCCGCATCGGCGCAGAGACGGCAAAACGTATCAAGCAGGCGGCTGCAGCGATTTATCAGGCACTTGGCTGTACGGGATTTGCACGGGTAGATATGTTTTTGACCCCCGATGAGGAAATCGTATTTAATGAAGTAAACACCATCCCCGGCTTTACTTCTCACAGCCGCTACCCCAATATGCTGAAAGGGATCGGGATGACCTTTCCGCAGATTGTAGATGAACTGATCCGGCTGGCGATGCAGCCATGAGAACGCTTCGATTTAGCACGACAGATGTTTCAAAGGGGTACTTAATTCTTGTCAATCCATCCCATCCGCTAAAAAGCGATATGCGCAAGAATTATCTGGCACCGGTGCAGCCCGATGCCGCTCACATCCTTTTGGAAAAGCAGACGGCCAAAATGCTGTCCGAGGTTACGGCCGATTTAGAATGCGGCAATGGTATTGTTCCGGTCAGCGGCTACCGGACGATGGGGGAGCAGCAGGAGATCTATGCGGATTCTCTGCGGGAAAATGGAGATGAATTTACTAGGAAGTTCGTTGCCATTCCGGGATGCAGTGAGCATCAGACCGGTCTTGCAATTGATCTTGCCAAAAAGAGCAACGTCATTGATTTTATTCGTCCTGATTTTCCTTATACCGGAATCTGCGGTCATTTCCGTGAGCTTTCCATACAGTACGGTTTTATTGAGCGTTACCCAGCCGGAAGTGAGCAGATTACGCAGATCGCCCATGAGCCGTGGCATTTCCGCTATGTAGGATATCCCCATTCCGAAGCTATGCGGGAAAAAGATTTCACCTTGGAAGAGTACACGGACTATTTAAAAGAGTTCCCGTATCAAGGGGAGCATCTGCGGTTTCGTAAGAAACGTTATAATTTTGAGGTTTTCCATGTTCCTGTTCCGGAGAGTCGGGAGGTTATGATTGAAATCCCCGAGGACATTCCCTATCAGGTATCCGGCAACAACGAGGACGGAGTTGTGGTAACCTTATGGAGGGAGCGGCTATGACAGACACTGGGAGAAGAGAATATGCCGGGATTGATTATTTCAGATTGATTTCCGCTTTTCTCGTGGTTGCAATTCATACTTCACCGTTAACGAGCTTTAGCTTAACAGCAGATTTTATTCTGACAAGAGTGGTTGCCCGTGTCGCGGTCCCTTTCTTCTTTATGGTTTCCAGCTTCTTTCTCTTTTCAAAAAAGGAGGAAGTCTGTGAGCAGTCCGGCAGATTGATGGCTTTTGTGAAAAAGACCGCTGAACTCTATGGCATTACCATCCTGCTATACCTGCCGCTCAATATCTATACGGGAACCATAAAGGAGTGGAGGCATCTGCCGAATCTTCTAAAGGACATAGTTTTTGACGGTACCTTTTATCATCTATGGTATCTTCCTGCCGCCATTCTGGGAGCCTGTATTACATGGTTATTGATAAAAAGGCGGACAGCGGGACAGGCATTTGGAATCAGTATGGTTCTGTATCTCATTGGTCTGTTTGGGGACAGCTATTACGGCATTTCTGAGAAAATACCGTTTCTGAAAGCATTTTATCAGGGCTTGTTCCGGATTTCTGACTATACGCGGAATGGTCTGTTTTTTGCGCCGATTTTCTTCCTGCTGGGGACTTTCCTGGCACGGAAGAGAAAAAGGCTGCCATTAAGAACCTGCCTTTCGGGACTTGCGGTGAGTTTCGGCCTCCTGCTTATCGAAGCGCTGCTGCTTTATAAGCTCCATGTACAAAGACATGACAGTATGTATTTTATGCTTCTACCCTGCATATTCTTCCTGTTTCAGAGCCTGCTGCTATGGGAAGGGAAAAGTCATAGCTACCTGCGAAATCTCTCCATGTTTATTTACTTAATTCATCCGGCAATCATCGTGGCTGTCCGAGGTTTGGCAAAAGCAGCAGGAATGCAGAAGCTTTTGATTGATAACAGCATTCTTCATTATATAGCGGTTGCGATCGGTTCTCTTGCCGCTGCCGCTGTGCTTAGCCTGTTTGTGCGCAGGAAGCCGGGGCGTACCGCCGGTGCCGATCACACTGCTTCTATCGGGAGCAGGGACCGGGCATGGGCAGAAATCAACCGGACGAATCTCAATCATAATGTGAAGGCCTTTCAGAAAGTGCTTCCTGCCGGATGTGAGATCATGGCAGTTGTAAAAGCAAATGCCTACGGGCATGGTGTAGTCCCGGTTGCGGCGTATTTAAGCCGCATCGGTATTCACGCGTTCGCTGTTGCAACGATTGACGAAGGTATTCAGCTGCGCAAGGAGGGGATTAAGGGAGAGATTTTGATCTTAGGCTATACCCCGGCTGTAAGAGCGGCCGCATTGTTTCACTATCGATTATCACAGACCGTAGTGAATCTGGAGCATGCAAAAGAACTGAATCGGTATGGCAGACCGATCCAGGTTCATATTAAGGTGAATACGGGCATGAACCGGCTTGGGGAAAGCTATCGGCATGCGTCAGAAGTTGAATCCATATTTGCCTGTAAGAATCTTAAGGTTTTAGGCATTTTTACGCATCTGAGTGCGTCGGACAGCCAGGAGGAATCCGATGTTGCTTTTACAAAGCAGCAGTTTCAGAACTTCTATGGGCTTATCGGCCGATTAAAGGCAAAGCACATTCCGATTCCTCCGACACATATTCAAAGCAGCTATGGAGTTTTAAATTATCCGGAATTAAAATGCAGCTATGCCAGAATTGGAATTGCGCTTTACGGTGTTTTGAGCACTACGGAGAAAAATACGAAATGCTCCTTGGATTTACGGCCTGTTTTGGAGTTAAAATCCAGAGTGGTTCTTGTCAGAACGATTGCAGCAGGAGAGAGCGTCAGCTATAGCCGAAGCTTTATTGCACAAAGAGAAATGAAAATTGCCGTGATTTCCATCGGCTATGCAGACGGTTTCCCGCGTAGCCTTTCTGAGGGGAAGAGTCATGTCTTGATCCGAGGGCATCGTGTGCCAGTTCTCGGACGAATCTGTATGGATCAGCTCGTTGCCGATGTTACCGGTATCCCGGATATTATGAGGGGCGATATTGCTACTCTGATCGGAAAAGATGGTTCAGAAGAAATCACTGCAGAGCAGGTGGCATGCAGTGCCGGAACAATCACGAACGAGCTGCTCAGCAGATTAAGTGATTCCCGCTTGAAGAGAGTATTCTATGACTTATAACAAAGAGTTTGCNNCCAAACATAAAGGTGAGTTTGGCGGGAATTGCAGGAATAAGCAGCCGGAAAATCTCATTTCGTATCCGGTGCGGTTGTATTGTTTGAAAAATAATCAATCATAGCTTTTCGTATGGTGGCAGGATCATCATTGACGGAGAAGATAAACTCTTTTCCTGTATTTCCGAAGAATCTGGATTCAATATTCTCCTCGTACACCAACGGGACAGCGGATATCCAGATACTGTAAACAATATTTGGATCACTATCATCAGCGAGTACAAAAAACCTTAATTCATAAACCCTTTTCTTATCAATCTCTTCCTGTATCACTGCGAAGTGATACTTTGCACTATCCGGAAGCCGATCAAAATCTTGCGGAAGGATCGGATTCGAAATGCCTGCTTCTTTTGATACAGATACTATATCTTCATATACGGCATCACTAAGAGAAGGGGCTATACAAGAAGGGACTTTGTCCATCTTGTATTTATTTTTCGAAAAATCAATATCCTTCCATTGGGGCTGATGGAAAAATTGTCGCATTACGCTTTGGCTTTTGCTTTCCAAGCGAAGGTGCAAACCGAATAGAGTGCAGGAGGCGAGAACTAATGCACCTGCGCATACCAATAAAATTACATGCTTCTTCTTCATAGGCTTATATACAAGGCATCTGTCTATATCCATAGCTTTGATCAATCCATACAAAGCCATGGCTAGACCAACCAGTATTAACGTATAGTCGGCTTGTACTTAAGTCTGCAGTGTCTGAATATCCGGCAACAACAACATAATGGTACCCATAGGTAGGGTGGTTTTTAATTGATATCGTCATTGGGCGATTATCATCTATTTTTTGAACGGTTGAAATCCAATTATAAGTTTCAGAATAACTATATAAATAGTAGCCACTTAGGCCAACACTCATTGAATGTTGAGTAATAACACTTGCCCATTCACTCTCCGATAGCGATAGATCAGGATATGCCATATCACCAAGTATATAATTTGCTATAGAATTTTTAATTTGTTGTTCTGTTGAAAGCGAACTTGGTAAATAATTTGAATTAACATATAAATCGTAATATTTTTCCACCATCGCAACTGCATTAACACCGCAATCACCTTGATAGCTTCCGGCATTAAATACCCATGATGTATTACCTGATCCTGAGATAGTGTTAATAACGGATTGAGTACGGCTTAAGTCTAAGTACATATCTGCTTTTTCATTGTCTGATAGAATAGAAGGTAAAAGTGAATTTTTTTGAAATGATATCATATTTTGAATCGTTTGTGTATTAACTTCCTTGCCTGACATTTTATCTTGATATGATGAATTGTCAAATTCCAAATAAACAAGAGGTCCGCCATATAATATGTTTTTATTAACCTTAAATGGGAGCACATGGTCAAATGCACATTCTGTTACTGATAATGTATCAGCATTCAAAATGGCATATCCTAAATGCTTCCCATTATTTATTTCATAGTAAAGATAGCGGCATACACCTGTCAAGTCAGATATTTGCGTCACATCAACAATATTTATATCTTCTTTCATTACATTTTTCATGTAAAGTGTTAAAAACTTATTTTCAAAAGAAAGATCATTCTTTTCTATTAAATATGTCACGTCTTCAGTTAAACTTGTGTTATTGGCCGCGAATGCAAAGCTATTACTCATAAACAGCAACATAGCAATAATGATTGTAGAGATAATACGAATTCGTTTTTTCTTCATAATAACCTTCCTTTCTGATGAGTGTTTTGAAATAAGGGTGGTTAGCAGAGTTGGAATATTGTTCAGAACATGATATTATGTGAGATGACATAAATATAGAATGCGGTTGTAAAAGTTCATTATTATGTGAAGATTAATTATAGATTACATGAAAAATATAAAGGTGTTTTAAATTTAAATTGTTATATATGGTGTATGTTATTAACCAACGCACCTCTGCCATAATCGGCACTTAAATTATGTATTACCGAAATAGCTAGTAATTAGCTTGCTTTAGTTAATATATCAATGGCAACACCTCCCTTTATGTGTATTATAAAATGTAAAGTTAATCATCATAAATTCATATTTAGCATGAATTTAATTTCACCAACATTTTTGACTTAGAATCAATTAGTTAACTTATATATAATTCGAAATTTAGAAACCATATTTATTCGCAAATTAATCCAATA
>DOWG01000122.1 GCA_003519685.1 Lachnospiraceae bacterium | reverse complement strand
TTTGTTAGGGGTGTGAACAGTAAGGATTTAAGGGCTTTGCACGAAGCCTCTGAATCCTTATTTTTTTGTCATGTTTTCTGGAATGCTGTATCTAAGAAGACATGACCGCTTCTCTGGTACAGCTCACATAATCCCTTCTGAAACATAATTTAATACTATAGGCAACTTATATTCTGTGTTACATACCAATGTAGGAAAGTAAAATAGGTGATTGCAAAACTCTCGAGATGAATAAATTGTGTATACAGCAGGTATATGTTCCGGAGCGGAAGTTAAGCGAGGGAAGCGTTGGAGCGGAGGAACATATACCTGCTGTATACACAATAGCTACAATATCGAAGTTTCGGAATAATCTATAAGAAATTATAGGAATTAAAAATATGAAAGGATGGAATCCAATCGCATGAAACCAGTTATCACATCCACGAATCCTTATCGAGTTCATCCGGCGGAGATGGGCACACAATCCTTTGGTGATCTTCGGGTTCGTGCTACGAATGCAAGGCTTGAACCGATCACACAAGCAACGGTTAAGATTACAGCTCCGGACGATCCGAATACGATTATTGACCAGTTAACAACGAATGAATCCGGTTTTACGGATACAATATCCCTTCCGGCCCCATCCGAAGATTATAGCATGGAGCCTTCGACCGTACAGCCCTATGCGATATACAATATTGATATTACTGCGCCGAATTATCGTTCGGTAACGGTGAACGGCGCAGAATTATTTCCGAATGTTACTTCTTTACAGAATGCAACCTTAATTCCGCAGCTAGAACCGGCGGAAGGCGTACTATATGTGATACCTCCACATACTCTATTTGGAGATTTTCCTCCTAAAATTCCGGAAGCTGAAATAAAACCCGTAGCAGAAACCGGAGAAATTGTTTTACAGCAGGTTGTAGTCCCTGAATTTGTTATTGTACATGACGGTCCGCCGAGTGATTCTTCTGCTACAAACTATTATGTAAGATACCGGGATTATATTAAAAATGTTGCGAGCAGTGAAATCTATGCAACATGGCCGGAAAACACCATCTATGCTAATGTACTGGCAATCCTTTCTTTTACCATGAATCGTGTTTTTACCGAGTGGTACCGCAGCCAGGGCCATAATTTTACAATTACTTCATCTACTGCATATGATCATAAATGGGTCAATGGCAGAAATATCTATGATAACATTAGTTTTATCGTGGACTCCGTCTTTACGAACTATTTGTCCCGCCCGAATGTAAAGCAGCCTATTCTGACCCAGTACTGCGATGGTAACCAGATGCAATGCCCGGGCTGGATGACCCAATGGGGCTCCAAGTCCCTAGGTGATCAGGGATATAGCACAATTGATATTCTGCGTCATTTTTATGGAAACTCTATCTATATTAATACCGCAACGGAAGTTTCCGGTGTTCCTGCCTCCTGGCCTGGCTCTAACCTGACCATCGGATCCAGAGGAGAACCGGTCCGTACCATTCAGGAGCAGTTAAACGCCATTGCGAAATCCTATCCTGCAATACCAACCGTTTCCGTAGACGGTGTATTTGGCCAAAGAACAGAGGAAGCCGTCCGAGCTTTTCAATCAATTTTTGATCTGCCCGCAAACGGTATTGTCGATTTTCCTACCTGGTATAAAATATCTTTTATTTATGTTGCCGTCACCAGAATAGCACAATTATAGCACAACGTACTTTTTAATTCATATTTTAATAGTAAATGATAATTTGAGGTAATCCTATGTATCTATTGAATACTCCAAACACCTGTCGAAAGGAGACCGATCCATATCGTATCTATCCAGCGGAAATGGGAACGCAAAATTTTGGCCGACTACAAGTAAACTGCAGAGATACCGGCTTTGCCCCAGTGGAAAATGCACAGGTTACTATTTCTTATTCCGGTATGCCGGACTCCGTCATAGAGCAATTAACGACGGATGTCTCCGGTAAGACAGAAGAAATCGAATTAGAAGCACCTCCCATCGATTACAGTCTAACTCCTTCGGAGGAACAACCTTACTCCGTATATACGATTCAAGTTACAGCTCCAAATTATGCACCGTTAACCTATGATGGCGCCGAAATATTCCCCGATGTTACGGCAATCCAGGATGCTGTCCTAACAAAGACAGCAGCCAAAGGCACGGTCGGACTATATGTCATACCTCCACATACTTTATTTGGAGACTACCCTCCTAAAATCGCAGAGCCGGAGATTAAGGAAATCGCTGAAACCGGAGAAATTGTATTACAAAATGTGGTAATACCGGAATTTGTCGTAGTCCATGACGGGCCTCCGACAGATTCCTCTGCTGCTAATTATTATGTGAAATTTCAGGATTATATTAAGAATGTTGCCTCCAGCGAGATTTATGCAACCTGGCCGGACGCGACGTTAACAGCTAATATTCTTGCTATCCTGTCCTTTACCTTAAACCGTGTATTTACCGAATGGTATCGAAACCAGGGGTACAACTTCACGGTTACTTCTTCGACAGCCTTTGACCATAAATGGATACCGGGGAGAAATATTTATAATAATATCGGCCTTGCTGTTGACCAGCTGTTCGTTAATTATTTGTCCAGGCCCAATGTGAAGCAGCCCATTCTGACGCAATATTGCGATGGGCAGAAATCGCAATGTCCAAACTGGATGACCCAATGGGGCTCAAAGGATCTGGGAGATCAGGGATACTCTGCAATTGATATCATCCACCATTTTTATGGAAATGATATGTTTATTAATACGGCCCCACAAGTCTCCGGAGTTCCGGCCTCCTGGCCGGGTCAAAATCTTAACATCGGCGCTTCCGGCGGGAACGTCCGAATGATTCAAGAGCAGCTCAACCGTATTGCAGATACCTATTCTACGATTCCGAAGGTTGCGGTTAATGGGCAATACAATGAGCAGACGGCAAATTCGGTACGCATCTTCCAGCAGACCTTTAATATGCCGCAGACCGGCATTGTGGATTTTCCCACCTGGTATAAGATCTCCGCGATCTATGTGGCAGTGACAAGGATGGCACAATAAGTAACGGGAAAAGCGGCAAAACAATTTCTCGGCGAGCAAACCGAACCGAAATCAATCAGCCTTCAAAAGCCATCCTTTTCACTTCCTCCAAGCCGCTGCGGACAGCCGGAATAAGCAGAAGCAGAACTGTCATAACTGCTTCCGGTACAATATAGGATGCATTATAAATCAGGGAATAAACGATTGGATTTTGATTTCCGGCATATTCCGAGAAGAAAATAACTCCTGTAATTACATGGCAAAGATATCTTCCGGAGACACCTAAGAGATATCCTTTTATAATTCCGGATTTCGATTTATTCGTTAAGCCCGAAAGCCCTAAGCACCCAAAGGCCACCGGATAATCCAATAATAGCTGCACCGGATGAATCACATAAGGCTCTAAAATGAAATCCAGCAAGCCATATGCCACACCAGTTATGATACCCGCTTTCGCACCATACAGATATCCGATCAGGCAGAGAAAGAACATACGAAAAAGTGTGATGGAACCGCCAAACGGAAATTCAAAAACGGTATAGATAGAGGTTACTACCGCAAGCGTCATGGCTAACGAGGAAAATGCCAATTGCTTTGCATGAACCTTTTTACCGGTGCCGCTGATTGCGAGCGTAACAATAAGGAGTAAAAGAATAATCACAACAAGAGCGATATTGCCCGCTGTCGTCGGAGAATAGCTGTACGGATCACTGCTGGTATCCGTATGAATGAAGAAATCGAAAATATTTTTGAGCATAAAAAAACCTCCTTAGGATTGCATTGGAGGGACCACTTGATTGCTTCCTTACGCCGGTATTATCCGGATCAAGTAGTGAGGGTCAGTATGTAAATATATGCATACCTCTCAGCCGTGGGCTCCCCTAGCGTGAATAATATATTATTAGATTGTACTGCTCTATAATACGCAAAAAGTAATCCTGTGTCAAGTTAAAATCTGAGAAAGTTACTATTCACACCAAACATGTATACCATGCTATGATTTCGACAAACGT
>DOWG01000203.1:9395-9646 GCA_003519685.1 Lachnospiraceae bacterium | reverse complement strand
CTTTCTTATTGTTTCTTCTTTGCACATTGCTTTTTATCTTCATAGATTACGTATTTTCCTTTTTACATTGCTCTTTTCTTTATAGATTTGTTATTTCATTCTACACTGCTATTTTTCTTCGTACCTTATGTTTTTATCGTACCCTACCTATTCTTTCCTATCGTTACCTATTATAATTAAATTTTTCAATATGTAAATACATGTTTGAGGTTCAAAAGTCCTTCTAACGTTACTGTTCACACCCCAGCAAA
>DOWG01000203.1:0-9315 GCA_003519685.1 Lachnospiraceae bacterium | reverse complement strand
CTTGGCACTCCACTCGGAAATTACAAGCAAGCTTGCATTTCCTCATTCCGTTTTTATCATATCATGGTATACATAATGGGTGTGAACAGTAACCTTCTAACAAATTGTATTCTTCGATTTGCACAAAGCAAGGGAAAACTCAAGTAATAGAAAACAATATTATAATAAACAACTTGAAAATAGTGTTTTGTATTTTTATTAATTGACCTATTGCATATTTATGTGCCATGGTGTATATTTAACCACATAACATATATAAATGATCGAATGCAATTAGAATGATCCTTCGATCATAATGATCGAATATGATCGTAAGATCGAATACGATCACAATAATCATTTGATCACAGGAATAGGAGGTTATTAACATGAAAGAAAAAGTGATTCTTGCTTATTCCGGCGGCCTGGATACCACTGCGATTATTCCCTGGCTAAAGGAAAATTACAACTACGATGTTGTCTGTGTTTGTGTTAACGTCGGACAGGGAAATGAACTGGATGGTCTGGAGGAAAGAGCCAAATTATCCGGTGCTGAAAAATTATATATTGAAGATGTTGTTGACGAGTTTGTCAATGACTATATTATGCCTTGTGTTAAGGCGAATGCTGTCTATGAAAATAAATACCTGCTGGGAACCTCGATGGCAAGACCGGTAATTGCAAAAAAGCTTGTGGAGATCGCAAGGCTGGAGGGAGCAACCGCAATTTGCCATGGAGCGACCGGAAAGGGAAATGATCAGGTACGTTTCGAACTTGGTATCAAAGCACTTGCTCCGGATCTTAAGATTATTGCACCTTGGCGTATCTGGGATCTCACCTCCCGGGAGGAGGAAATCGAATATTGTAAAAAGCATGGCATTGACCTTCCTTTCTCTGCGGATAACAGCTATTCCCGCGACCGTAACCTGTGGCATATCAGTCATGAAGGCCTGGAGCTCGAAGATCCTGCCATCTGCCCGAATTACGATCATCTTCTGGTTCTTGGAGTTGCCCCCGAGAAGGCTCCGGAGAAAGGCGAACTGTTAAGTATCTCCTTTGAAAAAGGGATTCCTACTGCAATCAATGGTAAGGAAATGACTCCGACAGAGATTCTTAAAGAATTAAATGCACTTGGCGGAAAGCATGGCATCGGTATTGTTGACATTGTAGAAAACCGTGTTGTCGGAATGAAATCCCGTGGGGTATATGAAACGCCGGGCGGTACTATTTTGATGGAGGCACATACCCAGCTGGAAGAATTGATCCTGGATCGTGCAACGCTGAGTGCGAAGAAGGAAGTTGCTAACCGTTTTGCCGATATTGTATATGAAGGGAAATGGTTTACTCCGCTGCGGGAAGCCTATCAGGCATTTGTAGAAGTAACGCAGGAATATGTCACCGGCGAAGTGAAATTAAAGCTATATAAAGGGAATATCATAAAGCAGGGCACCGTTTCTCCCTATTCTCTGTATAACGAAAGCATCGCTTCTTTTACTACCGGTGATCTCTATGACCATCATGATGCGGAAGGCTTTATCAACCTCTTTGGATTATCCTTGAAAGTACGCGCCATGAAAATGGCTGCGATTGATAAGAAATAATTGATATGGGTGTCATAACTACATGAGCAAGAATAAGGAGCTGTCGCACTAGATGATTAAAATCAGTTGCGCACAGCTCCTTTCTTTTTGACTATACTTTTTTCCGTCCAAACAACGGCTTCTATTGTGCTGTTTGGAGATGGATTATTTATTTTCGATTCCAATCAATTTCCCATTTACATCATAAATTGTATGCACGGAGATTTTTCCACCATCCTCAGATTGATAAGTGAAAACTCCACCATCACTGTTTTCGTCCACAAACAGCTTAACTAATTCTCCTTTATAATAAACGTTGCCTCTACCGCTTCCTTGTTGCTCTTTATACTCAATCTCAAAATCCTTATATTTGGAAAATCTCTGGGCAAATGTTTCGCCTCCTGATACACTTCCATCACTATCGGCATATGTGACCGGATTAGAAGAACCTTTCAAATCATCCAAGTTTCTTTGTTTAAATTCCTCTTGACTATATTTCACAATCCCAGTTAAGTCACCAAAAGGATTTACACTTCCATCACCATTGTTAATAACTTTGCGTGTTGTATGCACATCAGCTGTACCTTCTTCATTCAGATATTCATAATGGACAGTCGATGTGTTATCGTCTAACTCTGCACCATCCCAAAAATATCTAACAAGCTCACCATTAAAATACATCTTACCGTCTTTATCAAACGAAATTCCGAATGGGTCATATTCGGATAATAATTCCTTCTCCGTAGGAATATTTGGGACAGCCGGTGAAGGTTCTTCCCCTGATGAAACTACATAAGTCGTTTGTGATTCGGGGACTGCTGGTGAACTGGCTGCAAATGCCGCTCCTGTTCCTAATGTGCCTAATAGAACTAAGCATAGAATGAGAGCACCTGTCCTTTTCTTACTAGTGTCCATGATGGAAAATATTCTTTTCTTCATATCTTTCTTACCTCCATAAAAATTTGTTGCGAATGCCGTTTGTATTCTCAATTGATTTTTGATAACCCCAATGATGGTTTCACTGTATTGTTGCCTCGTGCCAATATCAGTTTTACTTACCACCTCTGCATCACATGATATTTCGCACTGTGATGCGATAGCCCTTGCCATCACATACATTACAGGGTTAAACCAGTGAACGGCAGTTGCAAAAAGCACCAGACTTTTGTACCACAAATCCTTACGTTTGAAGTGTACCAATTCGTGTTTGAGGATGTATGGCAGTTCATCCGCTGAAAAATCAGGCCATGGCAACAAAATTGTAGGTCTTATAAAACCGATCATCATTGGGCTTGAGATACAGGAGCATATTTGCAATTTAACTGGTGTGGTTATTCCCATATCTGTTTTAATCTTTTGTAAGGTATCGTCCATGTGCTTATCAGGCTGTTCGCTCCATCGGTTTACCATTCTAAGAAATCGAAAATGCTTTAACCCGTGATAAACCATAAAAGCAAAAAGACCGGCAATCCATAGGTATATACCGATTTGATACCATAAAATTGCCGATAGCTCCTGTGATGGTGTATTGATTGGAATTGTTGTATCAACAATATTCTCCGCATTTCCCGGTATGATTTGCTGTATATAATCAGGCGCGGCATTCATCTGAATAAATGCTGCATCGGGATGAACCCGGAACGGAATGATTAAACCCACCACAAACACTAACCAGATATAATACAACCATTTTGCAGAATATCTTTTTGACATCCACGGGGTAGCGGCAATGAAGCCCAATACAAGCACCGACATGGTAACAGAGCATTCTATTAATGCAATCATAAATTCCCGCATATCAAATCCTCCGTTCTTTCACCCATTTCATCAGTTCTTTAATATCAGCATCGTTAAGCTGCTTCCCATCATAAAGGGTATTGACAAAGCTAAGAAATGAGTTTTCATGATAAAGTTTCATAAAGTTACCTGTTTCAAATTTCAAATAGTCCTCTTTGTCTACAAGCGGGAAATAGGTGCGCTCCTTACCGTTTTTCTCCGTCCGCAAAAAGCCCCTTTCCACCAACCTAAGCATCAGTGAATTTACCGTTGGTGCTTTCCATTCACGCTTATTACCTAACGCTTCCATAATCATGTTGGTTGTGATGGGTGGCTCGTTTGCCCACACCACCTTCATAATCTCAAATTCAGTGTCAGGCAATTTTTTAAAATTGCTCATTCCTATCATCTCTCCTTTAGGCAATTGTCTATATTCATATTTTACACTTGCCTAACACGAATGTCAATCGGATTCAGAAATATTTTTTACAATTGTCTAATATAAAAGGCCCCGCCCCGCCCTTTTGTGTTTTACATATAATTCTTTGCCACAGCTTCTTATGCCCTTATAGGGAGAATGAGCCGTCTCTTATACTATTTTCCTTCGTTTTCCTATGTTTCACAGCTCCAGAAACCGGCCGACAAAATTCTTGACCCGTTTCTCATACCCCTCCCGGTTGACTACAATACTTTGGGCATGCTTCGCCCGGGCTACCAGATAAATTGCCTTATCCTTTCTCTTGCTGGCGTACATATACTTTGACATTGCGGTAGGCACAAAGTTATCGATCTTTCCATGAATAAAGAGGATCGGTGTCTCTGTTTTGCTTACCGCCTTGATTGGGGATATATCCTGATACCAGAAGCCGGCACGAAGATAAGTAACGAAGCTGACCACAGGAATTAAGAAAGACGGTAAATGGTAGTATTGTTTGACCTGATGCTTTACCAGCGTAATTAAATCCGAATAGGCACAGTCCGCAATCGCACAGGTCACTCTGTCATCAACTCCCAAATGCATCAGCACGGTAGCCGCGCCCATAGATTCTCCATGCGTTACGATCCGTATCTCCTGTCCATACGTGCGAAAGCACCAGTCGATTACTTTCTTCAAATCCAATCGCTCATAGAATCCCATGGAGGTAAGCGCCCTGCCGCTCTGCCCATGATTCCGCTGATCATACAGTAAAACATGAAAACCCAACTGGAGAAAAAGCTCTGCATATTTGTATCCGGAACATTTTGCACAGCCCAGTCCGTGGCATAGAACTGCGATTTTTTTATACTTCCCATTGTCCTTGGACGGATCTGGTTTGATCAATTCACAGGACAGAATATATCCAAAATCCGAGTTTAATTGAAAACTATATTTATCTGCCTTCTGATAAGCATCCTTATCAAACTTCTTACTGCCTGCTTCCCTGTCAAATTGTCTCTTATAGGATAATTTTCTTGGTCTTAAGATTAAATCTGAGAGGCACCAAAGCAATCCAACAAGCCATAAGCATACAAACATTCCCATATCACCATTTCCCATCCATTCATCTTCACAATTATAATACCCTAAAAATGTAAATCTGATACCGTTTTTTATTTTTTCGATTCAAAAACCGGATCGCTTCCTGCCCCGTAAAAGGGACGAAAGAAACGGTCCGGTCAATATAAAATAATTGTGAAATAAGTGTAATAAATTATATAAAAACAAGGAACACGAATAGGAGCGCATATGACACTCATATCAATTATTTTGGTATAAAATTTTCAAAGATAAGCCAATCAAAGATACCTTTGTTCTCCTCTAATTCTTCCTGGGACTGTATTGTCCATGCAGCTGTTTTTATGCGATACAGCTTCCGGCATAAGGTCAAGGATAATCCCTTCCGGTAATTATGCTGGTATGCTATAAAATTCGGTCTCGTTAGAAAATTCGTAAGCAGATGCTTTAATATAAAATACTGCACTCTGCTGCCTTCAATTTTTTCTTTCACAAAATCGGTAGACAGCTGTCCCCGTACTACCTCTGGATTATGCTTCTTATACCAAGTAAGCCCGAAGGGATTAAAAGATTCAATGCAATAAAGCCCCTGATAATTCTGCAATATCTTAGAAACCTTCTCACAGAGCGGCCCCGCATCCCAGGGAATCTTTAATTCAATGATCAAGGGTACCTTTCCGTCAATCAGCGACAGCACCTGCTCAAAGGTCGGTATACTTTCTTGAGACTCAAACAAACGAAACTTACTTAATTCTTCCAAGGTCAGTTCAGAAATCTTACGATTCACTTGACAAGCCCGTACAAGATTATAATCATGAAAGATTACCGGAACCCCATCCTTTGTCAGCTGCACATCCAGTTCGATTCCATAATGACGGTCTACCGCCAAAGAAAAGGCTGCCAATGAGTTCTCCGGAGCCTCGGTATGATTATCATGCAGTCCGCGGTGCGCGTAGAACCAGCCGTCGAATTTGCTGCTCTTTGGATTTACTTTTAATTCAGGCATAACCATGAGGAAATATAATGTCACCAATATTCCGGCACACAAGAGGAAATTAAAAAACACAACGATAGCTCCTTTCGCTATAGGCCGCTTTTTTTAATCCACAGCATCGAAGTTTTCTAATGCACTGGCTTTTTTTACAGGCTTAGAATCGCCATGCTTTACAAACAGCATCGTGCATAAGGATGCGATAGAAAAAATAGCGGCATAGGGAAATAAAGTACGATAGGAGATATTCTCCAATAAAGCACCGGATACAATCGGGGTAATAATCTGAGCGGACATAGAAGTCGTATAATAAATACCGGTATATTTGCCGATATCCGTATTCTTACACATCTCCACTACCATAGGGAGAGAATTCACATTGATTGCCGCCCAGCCCATACCGGTGAAAGCAAATACAATATTGATTAAGAATGAGTACTCTACAAACAGGGTTCCGCAAAGATAAGAAACGGTCATAAGAATAATCCCTCCGATTATCGTCTTCTTCCTTCCGAACCTGCTTGCTATTTGTCCGATTGGTATGTAACTTACGATTGCTGCTACGGTTGCCACTAATAAAGCATCCGTAAAGCCGCCCGGCTTCAGTTTCCATACAACTTCAACATATCTGGAGAAAGCTGTGGTAACCGCATTATATGCCGTAAACCATAAAAAAATGGAGGCTAGCAAAAGCAGCAGACTCTTACGTACTTCCTTCGGTATTTTATCCTTTGCTGCCTGCTTACTCTCCTCCCCGCCGGGAAGATCCTGCTCTTTCCTATTCGTGACCGCGGCTTCCTCTATAGCTTCCGCGGCTTTTATTTCCTCGGACAGCTTCTTCTCCTTAATCGTGGTGACAAGAACGATAACCGAAACCACCATAAGGGCTGCTACCGCTAAAAACACCTTGAAGTAGCCTGCATTCCCTCCATGCATCAGCAGTTTTACCATAATGAGGGTATACACTCCGCCAATTGCACCCATCAGATTAATGACCGCATTTGCCTTGCTTCTCAGCGGCTTCGGCGTAAGATCCGGCATTAATGCCACTGCAGGAGAACGATAGATACCCATGGCAAATAGTACAACAAAAAGAAGCAGAATAAACAGGAGCAGATTCTGTCTCTGATTCGCCATAGGAATAAAAAGTACTGCAATTACCGCTACCGCGGTCCCCCCGATAATGAACGGGGTTCTCTTTCCGATTGGAGTATCCACCTTATCCGACAAGGCCCCCAGAAGAGGCAGAAGGAATAAGGCAAGAACATTATCCAATGCCATAATCACACCGGTTACGGTCTCTCCAAGTCCAAATGTTTTTTTCAGCATCAAAGGGATCACGTTATCATACATCTGCCAAAAAGCACAAATCGATAGAAACGCCAGTCCAACAAAGAAAGTCCGTTTATAATTTAATTTCATTAGGCCTCCTCCTGCGTGTCATAAGCACGCATGAACTTTTTATAATATTTTGCTATGACTAATCGGTCTGTTTATTCATCCTGTGATTTTTCTGCTTATTTGCCCTGTAATTTATCCGCTCTTTCTTTCTGCTTATTCATCTTGTAATTTTGCTCTCCCTTTTTGCCTATTCGTCCTGCAATTTATTTGCTCTTTCTTTCCGTATCTATTTTTCTGCCATTCGTCCCGCAATTTATCCGCTCGCTCTTTCTGTATCTATCTTTCTGCCATTCATCCTGCAATTTATCTGCCATTCATCCTGCAATTTATCTGCCATTCATCCTGCAATATTTCTGCCCATTCATCCAGTTACTATTTTTGATTGGTGAATACATATGCCCCAATTCCCACAGCAATGGTTAGATTGAGGGAATCCACATCCGGCGACTGCGGTATGATAACGCTAGTTCCAACCTCTAAAAATGAATCATCCAATCCGGTAGCTTCATTTCCAAAGATCAGGGAAAACAGCTCCGCCTTCGGACAGTCCCGTATGGTCAGCGGATGTTCTCCATTGAGCATAAAGGTAAAAAATTCATGGTTACGAAACTGCTGCTGATATTCTTCGAAAGAGGAATAAAGGTGATGATTGAGCCGAAATAGGGCTCCCATGGAGGCTCTTACTGCTTTGGGATGAAAGATATCCGCTCCCGGAAGTATGATGGCAATATCATAGATGCCAAAGCCTGCCGCCGTACGAAGGATCGTACCCAGATTGCCCATATTACTTGGATTTACCAGGACAATATGAGGGCGGTCGGCTCTTAGTTCACAGCTATATTTTTCAAATACGCCGGCAACATAGCAGTTTTCCTTATCGCTGATCTTTCTCAGCAGCTTATTGTTGGTTTCGATGGGAATATTATTTCCCTTACACAGCTTCTGAAGGTTCTCCTGGTCCGTATAGCCAGAATCCACCAATACCTTACGTACCACTTCCGGCTTCGCCTTCAGCAGCTCGTAGGTCGGAAACGCCCCCAGAGTATAGGAATATTCTGCATCTTTCTTATACGGCTTGATCTGCTGATTATCCCTCTCCCAGTCCTTCTTAAAATCCGTCTCCAAAGGTATTCCTCCTAATCATTTTTCTTACCCATGAATACCATGGCCAGCATTCCGGGGCCGGTATGTGTACCGATCACAGGACCGATACTGGAAATAAACGTATCCTTCACCAGGTTTTTGCTTCGAATGATCTCTTCTAACTCTTTCGCCTGCGCAAGGTTATCTCCATGGCCGATGATTATTGTCTGATCTGCAATATCAATTCCTTCCTCAAGCAGTTTATTGACCATTAAATCCAATTCCGCCTTGGAGCCTCTTATTTTTGAGACTACGATTAATTTGCCTGCGTCATCCGTACTTAATACCGGACGGATTCGCAGAGCAGAACCCACAACCGCTTCAATCGAGGTAACTCTTCCTCCCCGTTTTAAATAGAACAAGTCCTTCACGGTAAACCAATGTCTTGGCATCTGCTTATTCTGCTCAACCCAATCTTTTAATTCATGGATATTTAATCCCTTCTGCTTCTGCATAGCTGCATGGAGCACCAAAAGTCCCTCACCAATGGAGGCACATAAAGAATCCACGCAGTATATCGTGCGATCCGGGTATTCTTCTGCCAGATCCTGTATCACCAAACGGGCGGTATTGTAGGTTCCGCTCAGACCGGAAGAGAAAGCGATATAGAGGATATCCAATCCCTGCTTTAGCAGATCCCGAAAATATTCGGCAAAAGCCACCGGGGTAATCTGAGATGTATGGGAAATAGCACCGTTTTTCAGCTTTTGATAAAAGCTTTCTATCGAAATTTCCCTCTCGTCGGGATAATGGGTATAGGATACCCCATCAATATCGATTCCCATGGGAATCACCCGAATGTCGTATTCATTAATTATATGCATAGGTAAATCTAAGGTTGCGTCACTAACTATAACGTAATCACTCATTTGAAAGCTCCTTTAAAATAAATTACCGGATAAACCGGTATACACTATGTTCATTTTATACGATTCTATTATAATTCGCAA
>DOWG01000068.1:485-2507 GCA_003519685.1 Lachnospiraceae bacterium | reverse complement strand
TGGCATCCACATACCAGATGGAAGTCGATAAGCTTAGGGAACTGATTGGCGACAAAGAGAAAGAGCATATCAGAGAAGATCTCGTTGTTCAAAAGGCAGTTAACTTTGTGGCTGAGCATGCCAACGTAGTTGGCAAGTAAAAAGGAAAGAACAGTAAATAATAGAGATTATAGTTTTTGTAACCATTATTATCTAAGATAGGGAGGAATAAAGTATGAGTTTAGTACCTTATGTCATAGAGCAAACAAGTCGTGGCGAACGAAGCTACGATATCTATTCCAGATTACTAAAAGAAAGAATTATCTTCCTGGGGGAGGATGTCAATGATACAACAGCCAGCTTAATTGTTGCGCAGCTGTTATTCTTAGAATCGGAAGATCCTGCAAAAGATATTAATTTTTATATCAACAGTCCCGGTGGTTCGGTTAGTGCNNGGTATGGCAGCCAGCATGGGAGCATTTCTCCTGTCCGGCGGTACCAAAGGCAAGCGGTTTGCTCTTCCGAATTCCGAGATTATGATTCATCAGCCTTCCGGCGGTGCGAAGGGCCAGGCAACGGACATTAAGATTGTTGCCGACAATATTATCCGGACCAGAAGAAGATTAAATGAAATTCTGGCTCAAAATACAGGAAAGCCTCTTGAAGTGATTGAGGTTGATACCGAGAGAGATAATTATATGACTGCGCAGGAAGCGAAGGAATATGGTCTGATCGATGGTATTTTGACAAGGAGATAGGATCCGGCATGTTACACAGAGATGAGGTGAATTAGGCAATGGCAGGTAAAGTAGAAGACAGAAAGCAACTAAGATGTTCCTTTTGCAATAAAACACAGGACCAGGTTAGAAAACTGATTGCCGGGCCGGGGGTATACATTTGTGATGAATGTATCGAGATATGCAGTGAGATTATCGAAGAGGANNAGTTTCCTGGATCAGCACGTAGTTGGTCAGGAAGAGGCAAAGAAGGTATTGGCAGTTTCCGTTTATAACCATTATAAAAGGGTACTTGCAGGCAAGGATCTGGATGTGGAGCTGCAAAAAAGTAATATTTTAATGATTGGGCCTACGGGTTCCGGTAAAACGTATCTGGCAGAGACATTAGCCAAACTATTAAACGTTCCGTTTGCCATTGCAGATGCGACTGCTTTAACTGAGGCAGGCTATGTAGGCGAAGATGTGGAAAATATTCTGCTGAAGCTTATTCAGGCAGCAGATTACGATATTGACCGGGCGGAGTATGGTATCATCTATATTGATGAAATCGATAAAATAACCAGGAAATCAGAAAACACTTCCATTACCCGGGATGTATCCGGGGAAGGTGTTCAGCAGGCGCTACTTAAAATATTGGAAGGATCCATCGCATCGGTTCCTCCGCAGGGAGGAAGAAAGCACCCGCATCAGGAGTTTATTCAGATCGACACGACCAATATTCTGTTTATCTGCGGCGGAGCTTTCGATGGTCTTGAGAAGATTATTGAATCCAGAATTGGAGAAAAATCCATCGGCTTCAATGCGCATATTATTGAAAAGAATAAGACAAACGTGGGAGAGATATTCCGTCAGGTAATGCCGCAGGATTTGGTTAAGTTCGGAATGATTCCGGAGTTTGTAGGCCGTGTTCCGGTTACCGTAGCGCTTGATATGCTCGACGAGGAAGCCCTGGTAAAGATATTGGTAGAACCTAAGAATGCAATAACAAAACAATATAAGAAGCTTTTTGAAATGGATGGCGTAGAGCTTGAATTTGATGAGGACGCGTTGAAGGAAATCGCACAGCAGTCCTTTAAGAGAAAGATTGGCGCAAGAGGTCTTCGGGCGATTCTTGAAAGTGTGATGATGGACTCTATGTATTCGATTCCATCGGAGAATAAAGTCACCAAATGTATTATAACCAAGGAATCGGTAAAGGGAACGGAAAAGCCCCAATTGATACTTGTGGAGGACAGTGCCCCGAGAAAAGCAATTACGAAAAAGACCACCAAGAAAAGCAAGGACGAAATCGCATAATGCCGCAAAG
>DOWG01000068.1:0-305 GCA_003519685.1 Lachnospiraceae bacterium | reverse complement strand
CAGACCATTAATTTTTATAATATTAATGATTTACTTTACTTCGTGGATTTGCCGGGTTACGGATATGCGAAAGTGTCCGAATCGGTAAAAGAAAAATGGGGTAAGATGGTCGAAAAATATTTTAAAATGTCAAAACAGCTAAAGATGGTTTTCTTATTGGTAGATATTCGTCATGCACCTTCGGAAAATGATAGAATCATGTACGATTGGATCGTTTATCATGGCTACCAGCCGGTAATTATCGCGACCAAGCTGGATAAAATCAAGCGAAGCCAGAAGGATAAGCAGATAAAAAATATAAAAGA
>DOWG01000124.1:9962-10290 GCA_003519685.1 Lachnospiraceae bacterium | reverse complement strand
CTCAAGACTTCAAAGAAGAACGATCCATAACCGCAGACCTCAGGAGCTTTAAAGGTAAGTACATCGGATCCGTCCGGTGAGGACCATTGAAAAAAGCAGTCCAGATCATCATCGTTGGTTCCTCTGCTGATCAGAGCGCTTTTAATGCCAAAACCATTTAGTATCTGAGGAAAGTTTGCGATATGTCCAAAGGTATCGCATACATATCCTGTTTTAAGGGGATCTGCCTGATACCTTTCACAGATTGTATGACCATACAGCAGATTCTGGATAAGGCTCTCACAGGAAGTGAGAAATTCATCCGGCATGGTATACCAGGGGCCAATTA
>DOWG01000124.1:0-9930 GCA_003519685.1 Lachnospiraceae bacterium | reverse complement strand
GGATCCGTACTTAAGGTCTTTAAAATTTTATCCATGACCGGAACAAGCAAGAAGCGATATTCATCTACCGTCTTGTACCATTCCCTGTCCCAGTGCGTTGCTGCAAAATAATATATCTTTTTTATTTTTCTATCACTTTCATGTCTCATATCTCCGTGGATTCTCCTTCTATANNCATGGTATACCAGGGGCCAATTAACAGCCGGCCGTCATGGATCAATGATTTTAATAGATCCTCCTGACTGCCGCTTCCCCGAACGGTCAGATAATCTTCCAGAATACTTGTCTGCCCATCTAAGGTAAATAACTTAAAATCCGGATCCGTACTTAAGGTCTTTAANNCTGCAAAATAATATATCTTTTTTGTTTTTTTATCACTTTCATATCTCATATTAAATGCCCTTTCTTGACAAACTGCAAACTTTGTGCCGCAGGTTAAAAGTTACGCCCATGCTTTCTGGGCATAAATTCTGAAGAATAGCTGTTTTTGCTATTCTTGTAATGGCTCGCAGGTCTTTTTGCGAGACTATTCATACTTCTCCGTGGATTCTCCTTCTATAATATCGCAATCAATTAAGATCTTGTCATTTCTGACAGAATGCTTCTTCATATAACTAATTAAAAGACTGGCGGCAGTTTCACCGATTTCTTCACTTCTTTGAGAAACACAGGTTGCCGTGAATGGAAAGATTGCCTGGTACTTTTCGTATTCATTGTCAAAGAAAATGATTTTCAAATCTTGTGGAACCCGGATACCGCAGGACTTTACAGCGGAATAAACGCTTATGCCAATAATATCGCCGTAGGAGACGATGCCGTCCAGTTCGGGATTGGCCTGCAGATATTTTATGATTTGTTCTTTCAGATCCGGCATTTCCTTCGTTAAGTATAAGATATTACTGGATTTAATCAGCATGTTGTTTTCCATATGGGCCTGTTCATAGCCTGAGATTCTGCTGGATACACTATTGCCGTGATCCCGAGGCATGGTAATCAGCCCGATGTTTTTGCACCCTCGATCGATCAGATGCTGCACTGCCTTTTTGCCCATAGCCAGATGATCACTGCTTACCGAGGCAACATCAAAGTTGTGCAGGGTTCTGTCCACAAAAACAATGGGAAATTTATTAAAAGCAAGAAGCAGCAGGTCTTTGCTGTAGCGGGCAAAGCTGTTCGGAAAGACGATAATGCCTTTCACCCCTAGCGATACAAGGCTGCCAATCAGATTCGTCTGGGATAGATTCTGATCATTATCAATCAAAAGCAACTGATAATATCCGTTTTCTCTCAGAACTGTTTTTACACCTGCTACAAGGGCTGCTACAAAATCACTTTCGATATTTGGAAGCAGCATGCAAACGAAATCAGCACTTTTTTGCGGCTTTGTGTCTTCTTTTTTCTGGTTTATAAAACTACCTTTTCCCTGAATCCGGTATATGTATCCCTCTTCCTGCAGCTCTGTATAGGCTTTTTTTGCTGTAATTCTGGATGAGTTAAATTTGACAGCCAGCTGATTCTCCGAAGGTAATTTATAATGAGACACATATTTATTGTCTGCAATTAGCTGTAACAGGTATTCCTTGATTTGCTTGTAAAGAAATTCGCTCATACGTTTACCTCATTCCAATCGTAAGATATTGTATATTCGCCATAATCATGGTATTCGTGGTGATACCGTTAAATTTGCCGTACTTTGATGCATCGTACTTGGATGTATGCTATCATACTTTGATGCCTGCTATCGTTTTTTGATGCATGCTATCGTACTTAGATGCTATAAGTGGATAAGCTATAGGCACTTTGACATATGATAAAGGATGTATAGGATAATATACATAGTATACATGGTAAGCAGGATATACAAGTTATATATTAAATATGATTATATATAAACTGATGATACAATGTCAATAGGATTTATGGATAAAAGAGCAAATTATTAAGCTGAAATACGAACGTACTATTAAAAATAAACAGGTATTTATATAATATGCTGCAATATGTAAGAATTATGCGTATAATATATCTAAAGAGAGAAAAACATATCAACATTATCAAGTTTGTTGAACTTGGCAGCTGAATTGTTATGAAGTTTATTGACAAGCTAAAATACAGGATGCTATAATCGCATTAGAAATCACAAAGAAAGTCTGAAATGTAAAACATATTTAAGCATTTTGACATTATTTTAATTTTATAACGGATGGAGCATTTAAATGAAAAAAACAATATTGCATATGGATTCGAACCCAAATAGTATGCCAAGAAAGAAAAAGAAGGTAAAGAGAGGATTTCATATAACTGCTGTTCTTCTTCTATTGATTATATTTGCAGTGTATTTTCTGTTTCCTTTTGTATGGATGCTGTCAGTATCCCTGCAAACGGAGTCAGAGTTAATGGTCTCATCTGGATTTTGGGATCAATTAATACCGAACGAATGGCGATGGAAGAATTACATAGATGTCTTTCGACAGATTCCCTTTTTAAGGTATTTCTTTAACAGTGGAATTGTCACCGGGCTTACCGTTATTGGTACAACCATATCCGCTTCCCTAGTTGCGTACTCCTTTGCAAAACTTAGATGGCCTGGCAGAACGTTAGCTTATTCCATTATGCTTGTAACCATGATGATACCGGCATCGGTTCTGATGATCCCTACCTACAAAATGTACAGCTCCATGGGGCTGACGAACTCCTGGTGGCCACTGATTTTGCCGGCATTCTTAGGAGGCGGGGCGGGCAATATCATTCTCATTGAACAATTTTTTAGAGGTGTTCCAAAGGAAATTAATGAAGCAGCAAAGATCGATGGTGCAGGAGAGCTGTCCATATGGCGGAAAATTATGTTACCGCTTTCGAAACCGGTCATTGCGACGGTTGCTGTCTTTGCATTCCTTTTTTCCTGGAATGATTATATGGGGCCGCTGATTTATATCAATGATAGCAATTTGACTACGGTTGCATTAGGATTACGAGCATTTTTTTCACAGCAAAGTACAAACTGGAGTCTGCTGATGGCCGGTTCCATCATTTCGATGTTACCAAATATAATCATTTTTATATTCTGCCAGAGATATTTTTTGGAAGGCATGAAGTCCGGTGCGGTTAAGGGATAAGTTAAATGGGGGAGCAACCCATTTTCTTAGTAATAGACTTTTTAATTATAATGGAGGAGATCATATGAAGCAAAGAAAAATTAAGACCCTAATCTGCCTGCTGGCAATCGCGATACTTGCCACAGCAGCAATGACAGCTTGTTCATCTTCAGGGAAAGGGGAGAATGGTGACGTTAATCTACAATTCTGGTCCATATATCCGGAAGGAGATCCAAACTATGCTTGGACATGTTCCGTTATTGACCGGTTTGAACAGGAGAATCCAGGTATCCATATTGACTATACGGGAATTTCATTCTGGGACTATTTCACGAAAATTACAACATCAATGACGGATCCGAATGGACCGGATATCTATATCCAGACCATTAAAGATAATACGGATCGTGCAAAGGGCGGAGTATCTATGGAGCTGTCGCAGTTCTTTGATGAGTCAATGAATGCAGATTACTTTTTCAAAGAAGACCTGATTCCTATGACCTATGAGGATAAGGTATATGGATTGCCATATGCTTTGGATAACCGTATTCTTTATTATAATGTCGATCTGGTAAATGAGCTGAGTCAAACTACAGATGCACAGTGGCTTGCTACCAAGGCAGCGCAGCTGGAGGGAAGTACAATTACAGGAAAGCCTTCGGATTTGATTGATAAAGATGGTAATGTCCGGGCACCGCAGACCTGGGACGAACTGCAGGCATATCAGGAATTGTTGACGAAACAGGAGAATGGTAAAATCACTCAGCTGGGATTTGATGTAGCGGTTGGTAATTGTATGTTTGTTAACACAGTATGGAATAAAGGCGGCGATTTCTTTGATGAATCCGGCAATTCCACTATTACAACTGACCCTGGAGTACGGAAAGGATTTGAAACCTGGTTCAACCTGACTCATACCTTCCCTGCAGCAAAGGTAAATGCATTTCTTGGCTCTGCCGGGGAAAGTACGACCAACCTTTTTTGGAACAAAAGTGTTGCTATGATGATTTCAACGAATGAAGTTCCTTGGCAGAATGACCGTCTTCCGGAAGAAAAACAGCTTCATCTTGGGGCGGCTCCGATTCCTTACGATCATATAGAAGAAAACAGATTTAATTTTACCGGTGGTTTTTCTATTGAAATTGCTAACAGACTTTCTAAGAAAAGTAAGGCGGTGCAGGAAGCTGCATGGAAATTTACCAAATATATGTGTAGTGATGAAATTCAGAAAGAAGTACTTACTGAATCGAGTAATATGCCGGCCAATACAAAGATTTACGATGATTTATTCAAGGAAATAACAGATCCTGTAAAACAGGTGGTGCTTACAGAAATGTCTTATCGAAAGCCTTATCAGTATATATATAATGCCCCGAATTGGTGGGGAGAAGTTCAAAATATTGTAACAGATATGGTAGCAGATAAGTATACCGTAGAGGAAGCACTTACTAATTCAGAAAAGGCAATAGAAAAGCTAAAGGCATCCTACTAAAATGTGAATGATTGAAAAGCATAATTTATACTGGGAAGTTTGTATCAATGAGTTTGTGTCTGCGCGGCATCCACAAACTCCATACTTCTAAAAAAGCCGTGCAGAAATGAGTTTAAAATGACAAACGGAAAGAAAAAACAAAAATCAAATAAATATAACTACCGGGAGGCAGTAATTGGTGTAATTTTTGCATCACCATGGATTATCGGCTTTGTTCTGTTGACGGCTTTTCCATTGATTTATTCCTTCTATCTGTCTTTTACAAATGCAACTACCTCCTCCATGGTTGTTGAGTGGAGAGGGCTGCAAAACTATAAGACCATCCTGACCGATCCGGAGTTTTGGAAAAGCGCGCTTTACACGGTGGAATATGTCTGCCTTAGCGTACCGCTTAATCTGCTGTTTTCGTTATCGCTCGCCCTATTGTTGAATGCTAAGGTTCCGGGAAGAAAAGTATTCCGTGCTTTGTATTATATTCCTACCCTTGTCAGCATCGTTTCCGTTGTTTACCTATGGAAGCAGCTGTTAGGGCCGTCCGGCGTTTTCAATATGCTGCTATCCCTGATTGGGATAGAGGGACCGGACTGGTTTCATGATTATCAATGGGCAACGGCAGGTCTGGCAATTATGGGAATGTGGAGCGTTGGAGGTACGGTAATCATATTCCTGTCCTCTTTAACGGATGTACCAGTGGAGCTATATGAAGCCGTTGATGTCGATGGCGGAAACGCAATAACAAAGTTTTTTCACGTTACTATTCCGGCTATTTCACCGATCTTTTTTTACAATTTGTTAACAGCTACTATCGCCGGATTTCAGATATTTGTACAGCCAATGCTGATGACCGGCGGCGGATATAATACGAATTACCTGGGTTATAACGTCTACTATACCGGTTTTACGGTGGGCAGACAGGGATATGCATCTGCAATGTCCTGGATTATGCTGGCAATTATCGCGGTATTTGTATCGCTGATCCAGCTGGCACGTAAGAAATGGGCATTTTACAATAATTAAATTAGCAACCCAAAAGGGAAGCTGAAATATTCGTGCCGCCATAGGGCGGAGGAACGGGAGAGAGATATGAAAAAATCAAAAACATTTTTTTCAAAAATTGCACTTATGGCAGTTTTCCTTCTGGCAATGCTCACAATGTCAGGTTGTACAGCGGTTCAGATTTCTGCAAATTTAAAACTAAATGAAGATGGCACAGGAAGTAGAACAATAACGGCCTCCATTGCTAAAAATGATTATCAGGATGGATATGGAAGCGCATACTATTATCTTACGAAGCATGGTGACGAGCTGGCCAAGTATCTGCAGGATACTTATACCAGTGCAGTCAAAGGCAGCAAAGAATGGCTTAATATTACGGTTGATGATACCGGTAAGGAATGGGAAACCGTTAATCTTTCCTTCGATTTTACTTCCTTTGATGATTATAAAGCAAAGCTTGCATCCTTAGCCTATGATCCGGCAGCAGCAGCTGCCTATGCAGAACCGGAATTAATTACGAATGAGGATGGCACCATTACCTATAAAGAAAATGCGGCAGCCTTAACGGCGGTATTCAAAAGCATCCAAACAACCATTATGAAAGACAACACCATGTTTGATATCAACTGTACAAAGGATGGTAAGGCCTTAAATGATGGTTCCGCAGATCTGAAATCTCTTACCGACAGCGGCGTAGAACTGATGAAGCCGGATTACGGTAATGCGATGACAATTCAATTCGGTGCCAATGAAGCTGCTCCGGTGGAAGCAGCGGATGGGGTATATACAGTAACCGGCAGTTATTCCGGCGGTGTCACTGCAAAAGAAAAAACAGAACATGTTACATCCAATGTTTTAAATTACGGCTTTAATGGAGATCTGAAAAATGCCGGGACAGAAGCGGAAAATGACCTTACCTATGGGAATGGCTCCACCGAAGGCGGTCCGATATTTACCGAAGGTATCGACGGACAGGCGATTCAATTGGATGGAAATACTTATCTTGCTTCTCCAAATAAAACATATGCTTATGATGAAATGACGGTCAGCTTTTATTACAAAATGGATGCCTATACGAATACAGATACTGGTGCGAATATGATTATC
Source organism: Lachnospiraceae bacterium (assembly GCA_003519685.1). Classification (GTDB taxonomy): domain Bacteria; phylum Bacillota; class Clostridia; order Lachnospirales; family Lachnospiraceae; genus Mobilitalea. Next base: position 3,240 of record DOWG01000124.1, on the reverse strand, counting down.
GTTCCGGCAGGTCTTGGAGCATTAGGTGCCGGTGTGATTGATCTGGAATTTATAAAAGATAGTGAAGCGGAAGGTGTGCAATTACTGGCAAAGATGAACAGTGCCGATTGGCAGACGCAGGATAAGCTATATTCCGAAGGTTACTTCATGGAGCTTCACCTGGAAGAATGGCATAATTATACGATCGTTTTTCAAAATGAGTATGATGAGTTTGGCAATATCAATGATGCCTTTATCTATATGTATATTGATGGCCAGCTGGCAGTAAAATCCAGATTGTCCGTAGCTGCCGGTCTTCCCTTTAGCTTAGGAAGCTATGATGATGGCTCTTCCGGAACTCCGAATGGCGGCTTTAATGTCGGCGGATATTATGAAAATGAAACAGTGAAGAGAGCATGTACAGGTGTGCTTGACAACTTAATGATATTTGATGGTGCACTTTCTGAAGAAGATGTAAAATCACTATGCTATACGACGGCAGTCAGCAAACCGTACGATCCTGCGACTGAAGATGTGATAAATGCCGAGGAGAAGGAACCAACGGCACTGCCGGCGGAGGATGAAACATCTGAGACATCCGATAAAACAGCAAATAAGAATTATACAACGATTGTTATTATATCCGCAGTAGCCGTTGCAGCCATAATTGCTGCATATATATTCTATAATAATAAGAAGAAAAAATAAAGCAACCCGCTTAGAAAATCGGTAATCATAGGGAATCAAATAGGGAAAACTGCTGATATAATGCGTTTTCCCTATTTGATAGATGGATACGCCAAAAAGGGAAGGAGAATGGGATTGCATACAGGAAGAAAGAAGATATTCCCGTTTTTAATCATTATAATGGCAGTGCTATCTGCCTGCAGTAAGAGCAATACACCATTTAACAACGAATTACCAAAAGCGGATGAGAAAGTGAAGGAGGATGATTTTATCGCTGCCACAGTTGTTCAGGAGGTTGGGACAATGCTTAAATTGAGCCCAATGGATGAAAGTTATAAGGCAATTGCCGATAATTCTGGGATGAGCGGAAGCTATGGAAGAAACCATCTTCATTCCAACTTGGCCCAGGATATGTACAAAGGGGATAACACAGAGTTTGTATTTGATATTGGGCATATTGAAAAATTAGGAGAGCTGTATCTATGGAATTATAATGGGAAGGGGGATACGAACTGCGGTTTAAAGGAAATTGCAGTCTCCTGTTCCGAAGATAATATAACATATTCTGAACCGGTAAATTGCACATTGACCCAAGCCTCGGGAGAAGAAGGTCTGAAAGCCGAAGGTCTTGCGGACCGGAACACAGTCAATTTTAACGGAGCTAGTGGGCGGTATCTGAAAATCACGGTATTATCGAATCACGGCGGCAGCCAGAATGGTTTAAGTGAAATAAGGCTTTACCGCTATAAGCAGCCGATCATAGCGGGAGAGAACATCTCCTGTTCCCCATTGGAACGCTATAATAACGGTAAATGGTCCGCTAAAGCGGAGGATTATAATTTCGTGAACGGCACCGGTTTAAGTGATTTTTCAAGAAATGCAACGCATGATAACCGGCCGGAGCATATGTACACCCAGAAGGCTTCTGCGATTGATTTTATCATTGATCTTAAGGGGGAATATCCCGTATCGGAACTGGTTCTTTGGAACTATAATGATCCCGAACATCTGGATTACGGACTGAAAGAATTCCGCTTAAAGATATCCAATGACTGTACCACCTGGAAGACACTTGGTACTTACACGTTAGAGCAGGGGGACGGAAGTGAAGCGCTAGAACCTTCCTTGGTAATACCCATGAATCATGTACAGGCGCACTACCTTCAGCTTGAGATCAGAAGTAATTATGGTGGCGAATTCGTCGGTTTAAGCGAAGTCAGTGCTTTTTTAGGGGAAAGCTGGTATTGCGATGAAGTACCGGATTACACAGCACTCCTGTCAAATTATGAAGGCTGGTCCGGAGCGGACGGCATCTATACGGTAAACCTGGATGGCCGGGATTACAATCCGGAACGGGATAAGTCCGAACTGAATACCTTTTTTGTATTCAGTGATACGATTGTCTCCTCGGTTGATCCGTTGACAGATCGCCGAAAGAATGTGAGCATGGTGAATAATACGAGCGCCCTTCTAAAAGGAGGAGCACCGGATCCAAATCATATTCAGTTTTATCTTCCGCAGGAGGAGAAGACGGCAGGTATTATTCCGAACCCGCCGATACCTGCAACAAAGGAAGGAAAAAATATTTACTATTGGCTTGGGGATATCTTTGTAATCGGAGATAAGCTTTACGTATATTGTCTGCGAATCGATTCTGTCGATACGATGCTTGGCTTTTCACAGATTGGCGTTGATCTGGCAAGATATGATATAGTAGACGGTGCAGTAGACTATGATTCTCTTACGATTATCAATGATGAGAGAAAGCGGTTATGTGATGTTTCTAATGAAAATGCAGAGTTTTACTTTGGCGGAGCTGTGTATCAGAATACGGAGGACGCAGGAGCAACCAATCCGGATGGCTATATCTATGTATATGGGTATAACGATGTTGAAAATGTAGGACGTGAACTTGTCGTTTCTAGAGTAAAGCCCGAGAATATAGAGAAATTTGATTCCTATGAATATTTGGATAATATGGGTAATTGGGGTAGTGAAGTACCTTCCGCCTTTTTATATCTGGAGGATGATGTGGCACCGGAATGCAGCGTGTCGCAGATACAGTTCGGAGAAAACAAGGGAAAGTACCTGTTTGTATGGTCTTATTTAACCAACAGCCCAACCATTAAGGCATCAATTTCCGACACACCCTATACACCCTTCCGGGATCAGACAACGATCTATACCCATGACACCTGCCTGACCACGGTGGGAAAGGGCAACAATACCTATAATGCAAAAGCACACCCCGCCCTTTCCGGGCCGAATGAGCTTCTTATCACGTATAACGTGAATGGCGAGGATTGCTTTGTCTATGGGGATATTTATCGCCCAAGATTCCTGCGGCTTGCCAGGGTGGCAGGGAGATAAGAAAAAACGATTCGCATAGATTTGATTTTTCGTTACTATTCACACCCGACATGTATATCATTTTATGATTACGACAAATGATATCCGATAAGGAGTATTTGCATTCGTTGGTACTTTAGCTCCGTATTTTGGAGCCTTATGTACCGCTACGTAATGAATCTTAAGCGAAAGCGTCTCCGCTTCGGATACATTTGACGAAATCAT
>DOWG01000162.1:976-3526 GCA_003519685.1 Lachnospiraceae bacterium | reverse complement strand
TCCGGCCAGATAGAGGCTTGTACCTCTCCGATATGGGCCTTACGGAGATAGAACATACAGATTCTGGACTGTCCGATTCCTCCGCCCACGGTATAAGGCAGTTCTTTCTTCAGCAATGCTTTTTGGAAAGGAAGCTCTGCCCGGTCCATGCAGTTTGCTATCTTTAATTGCTCCAGCAAGGCTTCTTCATCGACCCGAATTCCCATGGAGGATAATTCTAAGGCAATATCCAATATCGGATAATATACAATGATGTCCCCATTTAACTTCCAGTCATCGTAGTCCGGTGCTCTTCCGTCATGACGCTCCCCGGATGCCAGCACTCCGCCGATCTGCATGATAAATACGGCACCTGTTTCCTTTGCAATGAGATATTCTCTCTCCTTCGGGGCCTGATCGGGATACCGGTCCTCCAGCTCCTGAGAGGTAATAAAAGTGATATCCTCCGGAAGAAATTCTTCAATATATTCGTAGATTCCTGCAATATAGTGCTCCGTATTCTTTAGCGCAGCATAAACCTTCCTTACGATTGCTTCCAGGGTTTCTATATTACGCTCATCTTTATCGATTATTTTTTCCCAATCCCATTGATCCACAAAGATGGAATGAATATTGTCCGTATCCTCGTCCCTGCGAATTGCATTCATATCGGTATATAATCCTTCTCCATGGGAGAAGCCATATCGTTTTAATGCCTGCCTCTTCCATTTTGCAAGAGAATGAACAATCTCTACCTGTGCGTCATTCTGTTCCTTCACGCCAAAGCTTACCGGTCTTTCCACGCCATTTAAATTATCATTCAAGCCGGTCTCCGGCTTTACAAACAACGGTGCAGATACTCTCGTAAGATTTAACTGCTTCGCCAGCTCCCTTTCAAAATAATCTTTCACATATTTGATTCCGATCTCCGTTTCCTTGATATCAAGTATCGGCTGATAGCCTTCGGGGATAATTAATTTCATTATCCTACCCTCCATTTCTGCTCCTACGGTATTTTCTTTTTTTGCCAAAAAAGTATGTGCATGTACAAAAAGTTTTCTAGCCCATTCTACAATTATATCGTTGTTTTGTCAATTCTTGCCCGACTTAATTATATGATGGTGAAATCGGAAGATGGCATCAAACTCAGTAATGATAAGTACTTAAAAAACATCCACAAACATTTATTCTTTTTCTTGCTGAAACTTTTCTAAGATATATTATAATAGAACAATATGGGGTGCTAAACTAACTTTTTATAGCTACACCTATTTTAAAATTGGCTTTGTAATGATAAAGATATTGATTCTCTAAATATATAATATATAATATTACCAAGCTGATAGTTTGCAGTTGTTTACAAATACGAAGTAGAAAATTTATATTATCTTGGGAGGTGGTTGTATGAGTGAAAGCGATATTAGCGACATTAGCGATATTGAAAATATTAATTATTTTAATTTAAAAAGGAGATGCTTTTATGAGTTACAACCCAGAAATTCCAAGAGACAGATATAACAATTATGGGGACCGAGAATGGACACGTCTTGAAAAAGATGGTCAGGGTGAACTTCTATATCGGGTACATCTTGAAATCTTGAGCCGACATATCAAAGCGAATGATAAAGTTTTAGAAATTGGCGCTGGTTCTGGTAGATACACAAAAGATATTGTTCAATTTTGTAAGTCTTTAACTGTAGCTGATATTTCCGAACATCAGATAGAATTTAATAAATCTAAGATGAAAGAATTATCACTATTTAGCAAAATAGAGTCATTTCATGTCTTAGATATACTTAATATGGGAGTTTTCCCAGATTCATCTTTTGACTGTATTGTATGTATCGGTGGCGTAATTAACTATCTTTTGGATAAAGAAAAAGATGGTGTTGCTGAAATGCTTCGAGTTTTGAAACCGGGCGGTCTTATAATTGTAGGAGCTATGAGTTTTATCGGGGCTTCCCTTTACTATCTAGATGGTATAAGATATGAAAAGGACCAGTTTGGTATAGAAGCTACTAAATGGATTTTTGATACAGGAGTTCAAGATGAAGAACATTATCCTGTACCAAGCAAACATTATGTCCATATGATGAGAAGCAGCCAGATGGATGATTTATTCAATCAGTTTCCTGTAAAAATAATTGAGCGAAGTTCTGCTGGATTGTTTACACAATCTGGAGATGCAGCCTTAGAAAATGCACGAAATGATAAAGATTTTTGGGAATTGATTGTGGAAAAAGAAATCCAATTTACTAAATTACAAGGCACCCTTGACTGTGGCATGAACATCATTTATGTTGTTCAGAAAATTTAACAATATTTTAGGCAAGAAGTCCCCTACCTCTAAGGGAAAGTTCTTCCCATCCACTAAACTATGCCATTGCTGTGGTTATAAAAACAAAAGTATTACCTTATCCACCAGGGAGTGGAACATGTCCAGTTTGCGGTACGCATCATGACAGAGACTATAACGCAGCAATGAATATAAAAAAAGAAGGCTACCGTCTGCTCTTACAGAGCTGACAATAAACCTTCTTTGTACCGTAGGAACTACGGGAAGTTAAGCCT
>DOWG01000162.1:0-906 GCA_003519685.1 Lachnospiraceae bacterium | reverse complement strand
ACGCCCATAAAGATCGCACCGATCACCACGCCGGCAACCGAACCGATTCCTCCATAGGCAGAAGCTCCGCCGATATAGCAGGAACCGATAGCATCCATTTCATAGCTGGCTCCTGCAGTCGGTGCCGCAGAGTTAAATCTTGCAACACACATTAATGCTGCCAAAGCACTTAAGAATGCCATATTGACATAAGCAAAGAACAGAACTTTATTCGTATTGATGCCGCTCAATTTCGCTGCTTTCTCATTTCCGCCGACGGCATAGAGATAACGGCCAGGAACGGTTTTCTTCGTAAAATAGGAATATATAAATACAACCACTGCCAGCAAAATAAGAATCGAAGGAATTCCTTCATGTCTGGCTAAGGTATAGGATAATACCATAATAGCCAGGCAGATCACTGCGATTTTACTGCCTGATAGGCGCAAAGCGTATCCACTGCCGTCAGGCATACGAAAACATCCGGCGGATTCACCGTATCCATGATAATCTTTCGAATATCCTCCTCGGAACCGAAGGCGCTCTGCCGGTTGATCTTTGCCGCTTCCAAAAGCACATTATGATCTCCGACCGCATCCCAAATTCCGGCATAGAGAATATTTTTACTTGTATCCTTTGAATCTGAATTTAATAAAACAATCACATGATTCTTATTTTCTTTTACAACCTCAAGGATCTGCTCCCCATATGCCTGTCCCTGGTTATAGCGATTGATTCCCACAAAGCTTTTCCGCCCGCTTAAGGGCTCATCCTTAAGAACCGTAATCACCGGAATCCCTTCCCGATCTGCTTTGTTAATCAGCTCGGTAACCGCCTCCTCCCCGTTCGGCTCCAGAATGATTCCGTCTACCTTGGATGCAATCGCAATTTCCATCAGATCCTCTATGGAATAGGATACGGATAAAT
>DOWG01000320.1 GCA_003519685.1 Lachnospiraceae bacterium | reverse complement strand
ATTAACCGAAAAGCTGTTCAAAGGCATATGCGTGGTAAGCGCTCAATAAAAAGGTGCCTGTTATCCTAAAATACACTGTGGGATAATACTCCCAACAGGTCTTTAGACTTATTAGAGTTTTTTAATTAAGTCTAAATTGGCTAAGGAGGTATCCCAAGATGGATATAGTTGCCGAGACCAAAGCTGAATTCCGTTTTAGACAGTGGACAAAAATTATTCAAGAATGCCAGGCTAGTAATCTTACTGTCACCGCCTGGTGCAGCCAGCATAACATCGGAATAAAATCATACTACTATTGGCTAAGGAAAATTCGCCTTAAGGTCTGCCAATCAAAGGAATTTCAAACTCCTGCTACAAAACAGGAGATTGTACCTTTGCAGCTTAATTCCCGGACATGTTCAAGTTCTATTCATCCTGCAGTAACCATACATTTAGGATCTGCATCAATTGATATTGCAGAAGGGACCTCCCAAGCAATGATCGAAGCCGTACTAAGGTCTCTGCAAATAATATGTTAGGCGATATTACCAAGGCCAAGGACATATACATAGTTTGTGGTTATACAGATATGCGAAAGTCCATTGACGGTCTGGCTGTAATTGTAAAAGAAACCTTTGGAATGGATCCTTTCGCAGCAAGTCTTTTCCTCTTCTGTGGAAAGAAACGTGACCGTATGAAGGCACTGCTCTGGGAAGGAGACGGATTCGTCCTTCTGTATAAACGACTTGAAAGCGGAAACTTCAAATGGCCTAGGAACCAGGAGCAAGCACGGCACATTACGATGAAGGAATTCCGTTGGCTGATGGAAGGCCTGGAAATAGATCAGCCAAAAGCAATTCAAAACATTAAACCCGGCGATTTCTGCTAATGCAGAAAGGCACACAAATGCCTATTTATAGGGTTTTTAAGTAGATTTCTTCTGCCGAAAATGGTATAATTAGATTATCAGATGACAGGAGAAACAACAGCTTGATGGACGATAAGGACGCCTACATACTCCAGCTTGAAAATAAGATCCAAAGCCTTGAAAAGCAAGTCAATAACCTAACGGAAATAATTATACTGCTTCGCAAGCAGAAGTTCGGTAGTTCCAGTGAAAAGACCCCAAAAAGCGAAATCGACAAACAGCTGAATCTGTTCGATGAAGCTGAGCAGGAAGCGGTTTCTGATGCAGAAGAGCCTGCTGTTAGCAAGGTGGATGGATACTATCGCAAGAATTCAAAGACAAAACGCGAGGAACTTCTTAAGGATCTTCCCATTCAGGAAGTCCTATGTGATGTTCCTGAAGAAGAACGTATATGTGCCAAATGCCAAGGCGGTCTTGTTCCTGTCGGTAAGGAAATAGTCCGGGAGGAACTTGAATATATACCGGCCCAATTAAAGATCATACGCTACATAAGGATGGCCTACGGATGTCAAAAGTGCAAGCAGACAGGATCGCCATATATCGTAAAAGCGCTGACCCCGACATCACTGATGAATCATTCCCTGGCATCCCCTACCACGGTGGCCAATGTCATGTACCAGAAGTATGTGAATGGGATGCCCCTCTACCGGCAGGAAAAGGAATGGGAGCAGTTAGGCTTAGCCCTTAGCAGAGCCACAATGGCTAACTGGATTATCCGCTGCTCCCAGGACTTGCTGATGCCGGTTGTGGAACGTCTCCGGCAGGAACTCCTGAAACGAGACGTTATTCATTGTGATGAAACCCCGGTTCAGGTGTTGAAGGAACCAGATAAAAAACCACAGTCCAAATCTTACATGTGGCTTTACCGTTCCGGTGCAGAGGATGAAGCGCCCATTGTCCTTTATGATTACAAACCTTCTCGAAGTGGCAGCAACGCGGCTGATTATCTGAAAGGATTCCACGGATTTATGCATACGGACGGTTTTGCCGGGTATCAAAAAGTGGAGGGCGTTACAAGATGTGGCTGCTGGGCACACCTGCGACGGTATTTTGTGGAAGCAATTCCGGACAAGAAAGCAGCGGGTGCTCCACCAACCAATGCAGAAATCGGAAGGGACTACTGCAATAAATTATTCGAGATAGAAAAAGAACTTGCGTCTCTGTCCCCGGACAAAAGAAAAGTAGAACGCCTCAGACTAGAAAAGCCGGTCTTGGAGGCTTTTTGGTGCTGGCTTGATTCACTGACCCCTTTACAAGGCTCCCGTCTTGGTAAGGCAGTCACTTATGCGCAGAACCAGAAGCCGTATATGGAGAACTATCTACTGGATGGGAGATGTTCTATTTCCAACAATATTGCGGAGAACAGCATTCGTCCCTTCATAGTTGGAAGGAAGAACTGGCTGTTTAGTGATACACCCAAAGGTGCTGACGCCAGCGCTGCTGTTTACAGTATCGTGGAGACTGCAAAGGCCAACTATCTGAACATATATACATATCTGAATTATCTTCTCCTGTATATGCCGGATACGGATTACAGGCGGTACCCGGAGACCATGGAAGATATGATGCCCTGGTCGGAACGGGTACAGATTGAATGCGGTAAATAATGAGATTACCCAACCGGACACATTGATTATAGTCTGTCCGGTTTATTTTTTACACCCACCTTTTTATTGAGCGCTTACGTTTAAATTGAGGGGCAGGGACGAATAGTCCCATATTCCCAGA
>DOWG01000214.1:7822-8108 GCA_003519685.1 Lachnospiraceae bacterium | reverse complement strand
GCGAACACTACCATACCGGAGGCGCATGGCGCTGCCCGTGCCTATGAGGTGACCGGGGAGGAGCGTTATCGTAATATTGCAGAAAGCTATTGGGCCTGTGCGGTCCGCAATCGTGGCACCTTTGCAACCGGAGGGCAGACAAGCGGAGAAGTATGGACTCCGATGAATCAGCAGGCAGCACGCCTGGGCGATATGAATCAGGAGCACTGTACGGTTTATAATATGATCCGATTAGCGGAATATCTATATCGGTGGACCGGCAGCAGCGAATACAGTGATTATATCG
>DOWG01000214.1:6782-7726 GCA_003519685.1 Lachnospiraceae bacterium | reverse complement strand
TATCATACACAGGACAGTTCGGTTTCTGTGGATCAGTTTATCCCTTCCGAATTAAGAACTCATATCAATGGGGAAGAGATCCTGCTGACGCAGACCGAAACCGATCTGGGAGGCAGCTGCAATCAAATCAATAATACCGCGGTAAACGGTTATGGAAGACCGAAGCTTTGGTCCCGGGACATCCGGATAACAGCGGAAAAACCGGTTGCCTTTACCTTAAAATTAAGAATTCCATGGTGGGTTAAGGGAGCACCGGTCTGCTATGTGGACGGAATAGAGACGCCTTATGAGAAAAAACAGGGATATGCCGTATTGACAGGAGAATGGAAGCATAACATTATCCGATGGGTTCTGCCTAAGGCGGTTACCTGCTGGCCGCTGCCGGATGAACCGGAGACGGTGGCATTCTTAGACGGACCGGTTGTACTGGCAGGTTTGGTTGGCGAAGAACGAATGCTGTATGGCGATATCCGTAAGCCGGAAGAATTTATCAAGCCCGCCAATGAACGTCTTTGGAACTACTGGACCGGTGATTACCGGACCTTTAACCAGCCGGTCGGCTTTTACCTTCGCCCGATCAGTCAGATCGGGGATGAGACCTATACGGTATATTTTCCGGTCCGGCCTGCCAAGTAAAGTATAAAGTATTTGGTGGCAGATCCTATCTTCCTGTGTTAATCAAGATGAAAAACCAAATCCAGATCAGTTTGCACCGGACTGTTATCTGGATTGGTTTCCATAATGTCCGCCATATAATCCCACCATTTTCGATTGATTGCGGTATCTGCGCTCTGTGCCCATCTCTTCGGGTCATCAATCTCAATATAGCCAAACAACGTGTGTGTTTCCTTATCCAAGAAAATCGAATAGTTCTTTCCTCCATATTCATGGATCATATCCTTCATCTCAGGCCAGAGTAAATTATGGCGTCTGCGGTATTCTTC
>DOWG01000214.1:0-6665 GCA_003519685.1 Lachnospiraceae bacterium | reverse complement strand
GAAATATCATAGAGAAACCAGAGATATTGTCAAAAGTGAATATAAAAATCAGTAATAACTAATGAAAGTTGTAAAATGTTATGATATAAAGTATCTGTGGTACTATGGAACAGAATGGATGAGGATCTGACCTTACGTCTGGCTAAGAAATGGGGAGCGGACGTGATACGCGACAGTGATGGTACGCAATTATCAGAAGAAATTATGAATTCTGATTATGAAATCTATTCTACCATCTGTCTTATACGCTCCGATAACGCTTGGGCGAAAAAAATATGGACAAGCTGCAGCAGAATTTTCTGGATGAGTCATCCGGTAGTCGCTAAGGGTACTACGGTTGAAATTCCCTTGATGGAGGGGTATTTTAAAGGGCAGTTTATCGTAAATGATAAGGAGGGGCTTGGCTATTGGGTAAAAACTGCGTAGAAATGAGGAAATATATGAAAAAGATTCCGGTATTGATACAGTTAATTGCGATTTTGAGCATCATACTGATTATACCAATGACGGTTCTAAGCCGGTATTTTAGCAAAACCTTGATTCGATATTCGGAAGAGGAAATCGTTGAAACCGAAATGACGAATTTGAAATCTGACAGTACCCTGACAGAGACCGTTTTGTTTAATGTGATCGATGATGCATTTCAGCTGGTGCAGGAGAATCGATTTAAGGATATCAAGGATATTAATACCTATGAGGAACTGAATTCTTCCTATGAGAATATCATGAATGGTCTGGACCTCTATAACGCCATAAAGGAGATCCAGGCCAATAATAAGGATGTGTATTCTGCGTATTTCTATCTGGATGATTCGGATTATGTAATCTCAACGAACAAGGGAATCGTTCCGCTGCGTAACTTTGAAAGTCTGGAATGGCTGGATGCATCCATCAATGAAAGCTATGGAGCTACCGGAGTATGGTTCCCGAGAAAACTAAATAAAGCCTCTTTAATTGAGATGGAAGCAGGGATTGATACCGGTGAAGTCGATGTAGTGTCTTATGTTTACCGGCTGAACAGCTTGACGACAACAACGAGAGGTACCATTGTAATTAATTTCTATGAGAGCGCCATCAGTAACTATCTCAATCCCAAGGGATTCCGTAAGAATAAGGAAGCATTTATCATGAACCATTTGGGTCAGTTTATTTCCCACAGCAATAAGGACTGCCTCTATGGGCAGGTGGATGAAAATGATCCTGTACTGCAGAATATTTTAAAGACGAATAAAATTTCCGGTTACTGCTTTTACAAGAAGGACGGAGATAACTATTTGTATACCTATTATCGGCTTCCTTATCTGGGCTGGATCTTTGTGAACTCGCACCCGATGGACCAGTTAATGGAAAAGTCAAACAATCTGCGGTGTCAGTTTATTATGACCACAATCATTATCATATTGATCGGTACAGTTCTATCCGTCGTGATTTCTTTTGGCTTTTCCAAGCCGATCCGGCAGCTGGCGAAGAATATGAAGAAGACCGGACATGTACCGATTGAGGAGCACCGCAATGAACTTATGTATATTACGGAGGCTGTGGATAAATTCCAAAAGCATGAAACCGAGCTGCGGAATGTCCTGAAAAATCAGGAAAAGGAAACCAAGAAGCTGGCAATTCATAATCTGCTGCATGGAGAGATCAAGGAGGAAATCGAGTTAAATGTGATTGAGAGGGCTTTTCCCTGCGAGTATTTTCTGGTTGCTCTGATGGAACCGGATCATCAGAAACAATATCTCCAGAAGACAGGGACGGAGATACGACGGTATAAGAGAAACCTGCTCTATAGTATGTTTGACGAAGCATTTCCCGAGGAGTGGTATGTGAGCAGTGCCAGATATGAAGGCGAGGAAATTGCAATTATCATTAATACCGATTGTGATTCCCGCTCCAAAATGAAGTACTTGTTGGAGCAGTGCCTGCTGCGTATGAAGGAAAAAACAAAGGAAGTTTTGGGACATACCGTTACCTTTGGTATCAGTGAGCTTCATAAACATTCCGATAGTGTGAAAGAAAGCGTATTTGAAGCCCTGGAGGCAGTGCAGAAGAGAATGCTGCAGGGAGGAGATAACATCTTTTACTATGAGGCAGCCGGGAATGAAAATTTAAAATTTCATTACTTTTATAATAGCGAGAACAAGATTATTAATTATCTGGATTCCGGTGACCCGGTCAGCCTGGAAAATGAATTGGCTGCGATGCTCACCGGCATAAAGAATACGGAGAATATTTCCAATGAAAATATACTTCTCATTTTCAATCAGCTCATTGGGTCCGGAATTAAGTATCTGGCCGACCGTAATATCAACGCCAGCAAGGTCTTCGGACATAATACGAATATGTATACGAATATTGAAAATATGGATACGATCGAGGATATTGTGGATTATGTAAACGACTTCTTTCAAACGATAATTCGCTATACCGTAACGCAGAGAGATGCACAGGTCAATTATTTCGATATGGTAAATACCTACATTCAGGAGCATTACCAGGAAGATTTTCTATTTGAGGATCTGGCAGATAAAATCGGGATCAGTTATTCCTATATGAGAAAGATCGTGAAAGATGAAACCGGCAAGAGCCTTATTGACAATCTGAACATGCTTCGGATGGAGCAGGCCAAAAAACTATTGCTGGATACCCAGATGAATGTAACTGAAATTGCACTGCAGGTCGGATATCGGAATGTGCAAAGCCTTAACCGGTATTTTAAAAAATATGAAGGTATCTCCCCGAATCAGTTTCGGAGACAGGGAGTTTAAGAAAGAAGTTGTTTTTGATATCACCTATCACTTTTGGCACTGCCTTGGACAGTATGACGAAATAGTGCACATAACAAATTAAGCTGTTATTAAAAATGTAGAAGCAACCTTTTCCGTTTTCCTATTGCCTACAGGAAAATTCAACAAGTATCATTTGTGAATATCACTATCAAAGGTCAATATTTACATAGCATTTTTTGCGAAATATAATAAAGACGACAGAAAGCAACAGATACAGAATAAAAATGGAGGCAGAAATTAACGATGAATTTAAACTTGAATTTTAATCACCGGGAAAGGAGCGTTGAACCAAATGATAGCAGTCAGGAAAAGAACTAGAGCAGTTCAGGACGGGCAGCAGATGCTTTATGTGGGAACCAGAAAAAGCTTTCTATATTACATAAGGAAGGATTGGCAGCTGTATTTTCTGCTCCTTTTGCCGTTACTGTTTACTTTATTGTTTAAATACGGTCCCATGCTAGGACTTGTTATTTCATTTAAGGATTACAAAATCATTAAAGGCTTCTTAGACAGTAAGTGGGTCGGATTCGATGTATTTAAAAAGATCTTTTCGGATAAACATTTTTGGGAGGCTTGCAGAAATACACTGCTTCTGAACGGTCTGGCACTGGTCGCCGGATTTCCGATGCCGATCATTCTTGCTCTACTGTTGAATGAGCTGAAAGGTAAGTATTTTAAGAAGATAACGCAGACCGTATTGTACCTGCCGCATTTCCTTTCCTGGGTGGTAATCGGAGCGTTGGCGTACCAGCTGTTTGGCTTCGCAGACGGAGCGGTGAATAATTTTATCGCATCGCTGGGCGGAGCACGGGTTCCTTTCTTGCAGGAGGATTACCATTGGCTGGTTAGCTATGTACTGATCAATGTATGGCAGACCATGGGATGGGGAACGATCATCTATCTTGCAGCGATAACGGGTGTCAATCCGGAACTGTATGAGGCGGCTACGGTAGATGGTGCCGGGCGATGGGCAAAAATGAAATATGTTACCCTCCCAGGGATTAAAAGTACGATTGTAACTTTACTTATTATGCAGCTGGGAAGAATTATGGGCGGTTCCTTCGAGACGGTGGATGCCCTGTCCAATGTGGCTACCACGAAATTCACCAAGACAATTCCGGTTCTGGTTTATCGGTCCGGTATCCTGAATGCGAATTATAGTGAATCAACCGCAATCGGTCTGTTCCAATCGGTGATTGGCCTGATCCTTGTACTGGCAACGGATCGGATCGCTAAGAAAATGGGCGAGGAAGGATTAATCTGAGGAAGGAGAGAAAGCATATGAACAGCGTAAAACCCGGCAGCAAGAGTATGGCAAACAGAGCCGCTGATTTCTTCATTCGATTCCTTCTGTTTGTCATTGCATTAACCTGTATACTGCCTTTTGTACATGTTCTTGCAAAATCATTAAGTAACGAAGCCTATGTCATAGCACAAGAGGTTTACCTATGGCCGAAGGGCTTGAATATAGAAGCATATAAGAAGGTCTTTACCGACCAGAGCATTATCCGGTCATTCTTTGTCACAATCTTTGTTACCGTAACCTTTACCCTGACGGGAATGATCTTAACGGTATGTGCGGCTTACCCATTATCCAGAAAACATTTAAAGGGCAGAAACTTCTTTACCTTCTTATTTATGTTCACCCTTTATTTTGCAGGCGGTATTATACCGGACTATTTGTTGATGAACCGTTTACATATGTTAGATACCATTTGGTCCATCATCCTGCCGTTAGCATTCAGCCCTTATAATCTGCTGATTATGAAGACATCGTTTCAGACATCAATTTCGGACAGCTTAATTGAATCTGCGGTGATTGACGGAGCCAGTCAGTTTCGAATCTTAAGAAGTATTGTACTGCCGTTATCCAAACCGATTCTGGCAACGGTGACATTATTCTATGCCGTAGGCAGATGGAACGCGTATCAGGATGCCTTATTCTACATTAAACAGAATATAAACATCCGGCCATTGCAGCTGAAGCTTTACTATCTGATTGCAACCTCAACGGAGGCGGTCAATGCGGCCATGGAAGGTACGGCGCAATATACGAATCCGGAAGTGCTGAAAGCTGCCTGTATTATATTTACAACCGTTCCGATCATCTGTGTATATCCATTTATACAGAAATACTTTGTAAAAGGTACGATGGTCGGAGCCGTAAAAGGCTGATGGCATTTACAAGGACCATACATGGGCATATAGCCCGGTGGTATATAAATGATATCATTTAAAGGAGGAAAGGTATTTATGAAGAAGAGTTTGGTAACGCTTATAACGCTTATGCTGGCACTCACTTTGGTAATGAGTCTTGCGATTGGCTGTAAAAAGGATGAAAAACCTGCAGACAGCGGTAAGACCACGAACATGGAGCCACAAGAGAAGGACAAAGCAAAAGATGGGGAAGAAAACACAAAGGAAGGAAGCTATGCAGACTATTCCGGCGGCTTTCCGGAGAATGTCACCATTCAGATTCCGGTATATGACCGGGCATTTGAAAATTGGGACGTGAAGGACAACTATTACACGAAATGGATCCAATCGGAATTCGGTGATAAATACAATATCACAGTAGAATTCATTGCCATTGGACGAAGTACCGAGGTACAGGACTATACCCAAATGCTTGCAGCCGGTACGGCACCGGACATCATCTTCCACTATGACATGCCGCAGGCATTGGCATACTATAACGAAGGAGCTACCCAGGAGTTGGATCTGAAGGAAATCGAGTACTATGCGCCGGACTATTATTCCAAGATGAAGAGTACTATTGAGCAATACGGCGCAGTAGATGGGGCCTATCATTTCTTCTTTGGAGAAAGACCGGAGGCTTATAACTGGGTAACTTTAATTCGGCAGGATTGGATCGATGCAGTAGGAAAAACAATGCCGCAGAACCTGACGGAATTCAATGAACTACTGGCGGCATGGAAGGAAGCAGGCTTAGGAAATGGCGGCGGCAATCTGGTGATGAATAACTTTACCTATGACTATCCATTCCGCTCCTGGCCAATTGATAAGGATGAGAGAGCATTATACTCCGACCTGTCGGTAGCCGCATTTACCTGGCAGCCGACCTATGACTATCTGAAAAACCTGAATTACCAATACAATCATGGTTTGATTGATTCCGAGTTCTACCTGAATACGGATGATGCTACGACCCAGTCGGACTTTGTATCCGGTAGTTCCGGTGTATATTCCTGTTACTTATCAAAGAATTCAACGGTGATTGACAACCTCTTAATTAATAATCCGGATGCCAAAGTATCGATCCTTGATCCGAAGGCAGGCGTGCCGGAAGGAAAGGTTCCGCAGTCCCGCGGCTACTGGCCGTTTGGTATGATAATGGGAATCAACCATTCTACTTCCCCGGAAGAAAGAGCAGCGGTTTGGATGTACTTAAATTGGATGATTCAACCAGAGAACTTATTCTATCTGCAAAATGGTCCGGAGGGAGAGACCTATACAACAAGTGATGTCGGATTGGCCGTTCCGGTCCCTGGTTACACAGGAAATGCAAAACTGTCCAATAACATGAATAAGGACTACTGGTGTCTGGTAGTCGAAAGCGCACAATATGAGGATCCCCAACTAAACTATCAGGCCAATTTAAACAACTGGGCTCCGGAAGGATATGAATATCTGATCGAGGATTCCTATAATTATTTCAATGATTATCGCGAGTACATGACTCCGGATGCATTGTTCAGCGTTGTCATTGAAAGTGTGGCCAACAATAAGGCAGAGTTGAACGATTTGTGGCAGGAGCTTTATGTAAAATGCGTCATGGCTTCCGAGGCAGACTTCGATAAGGTATATCAGGAATGTAGTCAGGAGTACTTAGATGCCGGTTATCAGGACATCCTGGAC
>DOWG01000189.1 GCA_003519685.1 Lachnospiraceae bacterium | reverse complement strand
ATACAGAATCCTTCCGCTTTCAACCCTGACTGGAGCACATGCCCTTTATTTGCTACATCCTCCAGTCGCCCGACAAGAACATATGGGGCTTCGGGTCGTCTTCTATAAATATCCGCCTCTATATTAAATATCTTTTTTATTGCCAATTTTAGCTCATTCATAGCCGCCAATACAATATCATTGCTCCCTCTGATATAAATGTTTTTGCAGTATTTCATATATTCCTCTTTTAAAGGTGGGTTCAATAAATTCTCAAATCCCAGCCAACAGTCATATAAATGATTTCTATTACTCATTGTTCATACCTTTCTTTAGCTATTTCGTATTGCTCATTTTCTGTAGCAATGTACTTTTATTGTATATTTTATTTGAATTTTGCTCCATATATTATATAATTATATTTGTACTATATAACTATTGAAGTCAGGAGTGATTAAATTGAGTATTCATTCTGAGAATATCTTAAACACAATATTCCCAAAAATTCTATATGCTGTGCAAAGAGAATCTAATACTTCATCATGGTATTTGCCAAAAACGACACTCGACTTCCATAACTTCATGATAATATATGATGGAGAAGTAACTTTTTTAAGAAATGGCTCCATGTGCCAGGGTAAAAAGGGAGACCTGATATACTATAAACCTAATGATATAAGAGAGGCTTATACCTCTAAGGATAATCCCTTAAAGTGTCTCGCTGTTGAATTCTTATATACCTGTCCTGTACAGGAAGGTTCACAGTGGTATCTTTATAACCAGGATCTGCCGTTCGATTTCTGTGAGACCATTGAAGACTCAGATCTCTTTCGTAAATTACTGGATTTATTCTCTGAAGTAGCAAACCTAAGACTATCCATAAACACTGCCACAACTCCCCCTACTGCTGTTATAAAGGAGAGGGCTGTATTTATGGAGATTCTGGCCCTTTTACTTCAATATAAAGAATCCAATCGTAAGTATGGTCACCAATATAATTATTCCAATATTGCAAGGGTAGATAAAGCGATAAATTATATGATTCAAAACTATTCCAGGCCCTTAAGTTTGCAGGACATTGCGGACTACCTGGATATCAGTCCTTCCTATTTGGGCAGTATGTTTAAAAATATAACTGGAAAATCCGTAATCTCTTATTTAATTGATATACGAATTAATAAATCCAAACAATTTTTAAGAGACGGGCTTTCCGTTTCGGAAGCGTCGCAAAAAGTAGGGTTTCATGATATATTTTATTTCAGTCGCATATTTAAAAAACGGCAGGGGATAACTCCTTCTGAATTTACTAAGGCTTGAAGGGGAGAGGCAGCATGTTTGCTGAGTCTCCCCCTATAACATACATCAGTCAAGCATGGTCTTATCACTATAAACTTTTTCCCAGGCTGCCTTACGCTCGTCTATAATAGCTTGACCTCCTGAATTGAGGTAATCTTGCATTCCAGTATCAAACACTTCATCAAATTTATCAACTGAAGCCACTATTGATTGGGTCAGAAAGTTATTACGCTTTTCGCTCAATGCAGTACCCATGCCTTCCTCAGCTTTAATTTCACCAAGAGCGGCATTCTTTCCATAAGATACTTCATATGCGCTAAGATCATATGTCCTGGTGATATACTCCGGATCCACACCTGCATAGCCCTGAGCCAGTGACTGAACGGTCTTTTCCGGATCCCCCAAATTCAAGCCATTTATGGTTATAGTGTAATCTATGTTGTTTGGTGAATTCATTATCTTCTCATCTGTGGCTGCTGTTATCTTCACCGATCCATCGGGCATGGCTTCATGGGTAGAACCTTCTTCGCCTATCTGAAGAAACATACGGTTTTCCAATTTACTTATCCAATCAAGATATACCAATGAAGCCACGGGCTCTTTATTGGAAGCAGGAAAGAATACTTTACGATCTACGGGAGCACTGAGATATTTTTTGTACAGACCTGCATCGTTTTTGAAGGAAACAACTGTTTTAAAAGCTGCATCCTTCGCGACCAGCTTTTGCATATTATATTGTACACCATCTTCCCCATTGCGATAAGGATCATCAGAATTATGCATATAAGAACCTACATATCCCGATTTCATTAAATTTCCCTCAGTAGTATCCCCGGCATCATAAAGAGCAAAGTCCTTCCATACAAGGCCTGCATTATACCACTCATTAATCTTTCTTACAGCTTCCTTATAATTCGGATATAATAGATATCTATCATCAAAACCATATATATACCTGTCTCTATCCGTGATATCGCCGGGTATAAAAGCATGTGCAAGTTCCATGATTCGCCAGCCTACATCAGTACTTAGACTGAAAGGCGTCATCTTATCTGCATCATCGCCCAGTAACATTTCAGCATTATCCTTGAATTTATAAAGCATTTGCTCAAAATCTTCAATGCTTTCAGGTTCTTCCATGCTGAGCTTTTTTAGCCAGTCCTCGCGGACAAAGGTCCGAACCCCGGCATTGTTAAAGAGACGGGCTTCAATCGCCCAAATAGTCCCTTTCTCAGGATCTTGATTCCAGTATATATTGTCATCTGTAAGCAATTCCCACAGATCAGGCAGCAAATCCTTGTTTTTTTCCAAATAAGGTGCCATATCCAGTACTCCACCCATATTGGCATAAGTCTGGATAGTTGGATAGCTGTAGGTAACGCATACATCCGGTGCATCATTGGCTGCAAGCAAATTGCTTAGCACCTCGCCTTCAGTCCAGCGGGGCACGATTTTAAATGTTACTTCAACATTGTGATCGCGTAACATACCTTCTTTAATAAAATCAGTATAAAAGTTATCTTCAGGAGGCGTTCCGCCATCGTTGCCACGATCAAAAACTTCAACACTGATAGACTTTTTTTCTACAAATTTACCATCAACAAGTTCCCCATTATCCTCCGAAGCATTATTTTTATCTTTTGAGGTGGACAAATCAGAGGTCGATGCAGAATCTTGATTCGGTGATTTTGAACCTTGCTGTGACCCACAGGCTGTAATCATTGTAAGTATCATAAAACAGGTTAATAGAATTGATATTGCCTTCGCCCTTTTCATAATGATCCCCCTTATTTTTTATATTATTTCTCACAAAGTAAGTTAGAGTTTCACTCCAATACTTTGTGGGCCATAATCACTTTATCAGATCCATAGTTATATAAAATATATCAAGGCCAATTAGCCTTTTACCGCCCCTATTGTTACACCAGCAATAAAGTATTTTTGCAGCCATGGATATATTATCAGGATAGGTAAGGTTGCAAACATAACAGTAGCCGCCTTGAGCGTGTCAGAAAGACCAGGTGTGGAAAATCCTTCTTGCGCGGCAACCTCAACGCTTGTAACATTATTTAGAATGTTATATAAAAGAAGCTGTATAGGATGATATCGCCTTTCATTTATCATATACATCAAAGCATCAGAAAATCCATTCCAGCGACCAACTGCATAAAACAACGAGAGAGTTGCTATTACCGAAGTCGATAAGGGAAGATAGATACTTACCAAAATACGTATAGGACCTGCGCCATCTATCTCTGCACTCTCCCGAAGACTTTGAGGTATGCCATCCAGAAAGCTCCGCATAATAATCATATTAAACACACTTAGACAATTAGGGATTATCAGTACCAATGGATTATCAAGCAGGCCCAGGTCTTTATATAGTAAATAATTAGGAATGGTTCCTGCACTAAAGTACATAGTCATAATAATCATAGTATTAAAAAATCGTCGCCCTTTAAGATGATCGTAGGTAAGAGGGTAAGCACAAATTACCGTCATTACCATTGAAACAATTGTACATATTACAGTAAGAATGGCAGTCCAAACTAAAGACCATGTATACTTTGAATCCTTCAGTACCGTCTCGTACGCGTCAAAATTGAATTCTACAGGCCAGAGCAAAACCTCATTTTTTACAAGAGCCTGCGCAGAACTAAGGGAGCGTGCCAAAATATTTAATATTGGCAATAGACAAACTAGAATCAAAATTATAAAAATAAAAACTATTACTAAATCACCAGGCTTTATATTTCTGGTATTTCTCATGTATAATACCACCTTTCACCATATTCCTCTCTCGCCCAGCCTTTTCGCCACCGAATTAGCTATAAGAAGAAATACAACACCTATGACAGACTGAAACAAACCCACAGCGGTAGTCAATGAAAATTGAAGACCCCGAATACCATTTTGATAAACAAAAGTTGAAATAACGTTTGAAACACTGGTAACAAGGGGGTTTGTAAGTGCATATGGGCGGTCAAAATCACTGCCCAGAATATGGCCAAGATTCATGATAAGAAGTACAACAATTGTAGGACGCAATTCAGGCAGCGAAATATGCCACATCTTCCTTAAACGGCCAGCTCCATCTACAGATGCTGCCTCGTATAATTCTGGATTTATAGTAGTTAAGGCAGCTATATAAATAATAGTGTTCCAACCCATACTCTGCCATATCCCCAGTAAAACATAAGTAAACACCCAATGCGTTGGTTCATTTAAAAAGGGTATGGTGTTAAATCCCAATCGATTAAGAAGTATATTTATCAGTCCATTTGTAGGTGCAAAAAGTTGCAGAGCTATACCGGATATAATGACCCAGGAAAGAAAATGAGGCATGTATATCACCGTTTGGGTAACACGCTTAAATCCGTTAAACGGCAGTTCATTCAATAGTAGCGCCAGGACAATGGGAATAGGAAATCCGATTACCAGATCAAGCATATTCAGCATTAGAGTATTGCGCAATGCATAGATGAAATCCCTATTTGAGAAAGCCTTAATAAAGTATTCAAATCCATGGTTTCCAGCCCACTCCATCTGCCAGATATTCTGAACAATACTGTAATTCTTAAAAGCTATCTGTATATACATCATCGGTATATAGCGGAATACTATAAAAAAAGCAATTGGCAGAATCATCAGAAGATATAGTGTCCAGTATCGTTTAAAATAATTTATATTGCTATTTTTTCTCAAAATTTCTGATTTCATAGCCAACATTCCTTTCCTCTTTATTTGTCTAAATCCACTAAGCTTAAGTCTATAAAACAGCCATGATATCAGCACTATATAAGGTATGTCCAGGCCTCTCTCATCTATATTGATCATTTCGAACGTCTGCATTTTTTTAAATTTATCCATGTAATTCATATTCTAATTCTATTATAATTAACAGGATATCTGATATCAATGAACGATCTCACTATTATTTGCATAATATCACTAAAAGATAGGCTATAAAAGAAGCAATTCTCTTCACTGAAAAGTAAAGAGAATCGCACAATTTAATGGAAATGCAGCCTTTATCATAGGTTTATGTCAACCGACAAAGGCTGCATGCCTGTCAGGGCAGCACTTCTTTTATCCGGCTGGCTTATTCCTGCAAAAACGGTAAAGTGCTTGCTGTCCAGATATCGGTTTCCTTCCCCGTCCACGATATTCATGGCTTTGTTTGGAATCGTGGCTTCCACCACCCTGTTTTCCCCTTTGTTAAGATGAATTCGTTGAAAACCACACAGGCAGGGATTGGAAACCGCATATTTGGAATATTTATCCTTTATATAGAACTGCACCACCTCATCGGTATCGTAATTCCCTGTATTTTTAATTTCCACCGTTAGCTGGATATCACTATCCTTAGTTACCTTGTTTCGAATCCTCAGATTCCTCAGCTCAACCCTGCTGTAGGTCAGTCCGAATCCAAAGGGATAAAGGGGCTCGGTTTCCATATAGCGATAGGTCCGTCCCTTCATGGAGTAATCAGTAAATGCAGGGAGATCTTCCACACTTTTGTAAAAGGTAACAGGCAGTTTTCCGGAAGGAGAGAAGTCGCCAAACAGACATTCTGCCACCGCCTGACCGCCTCTGGCTCCGGGGTACCAGGTTTGAAGAATGGCATCACACTTTTCATCGGCAAAATTTATGCTCACGGCACTCCCCGTTGACAACAGAAGTATGGTTGGTTTCCCCACTGCCACTATCTTCTCCAGCAAATCCTCCTGTACTTTCGGAAGATTCAGATCTTCCTTGTCTCCGGATGCTGAGGCGTTTCCGGCATCTCCCTGCTCTCCTTCCAGTGTTTCATCCAGACCCAGACAAAGAACCACCACATCACTGTGTTCCGCCACGGTCAGGGCTTCCGCTGTCCTGTCGTTTTTCAGCCCCAGGTTTTCCATCCTGTCTTTATATAAATGACAGCCTTCCGAATAATAAACACGGATCCCATCCCCGACATAATCCTGGATCCCCTCGAGTAACGTGATATACCTGGAAGGGGTCCCATAATAATTGCCTTTCAAAGCCAGACGGCTGTTGGCGTTGGGCCCGATGACCCCGATTGTTTTTATCCTGCCCCTGTCCAAAGGCAAAATCCCGTCATTCTTCAGAAGGACCATACTCTTTCGGGCAGCTTCCAGTGCCACTTCATTGTGCTCTCCGGAATCCACTACCGAATAGGGAATGCTGTCGTATTCACATTCATCAAACATGCCCAGTTTAATTCTGGTGGTAAATACCCGGACCGCTGCCCTGGTGATATCCTCTTCTGTAATCAGTTTGTCTTTGAGGGCCTGCAGTAAGTGGAGGTAGGTGTTTCCACAATTTAAATCACATCCCGCTTTTATGGCAAGAGCGGCAGACTCCGGAGCCGTGGAAGTAATAAGATGCCTGGTATGAAAGTCCGCGATTGCCCCACAGTCTGAAACAACATGACCTTCAAATTTCCATTTGCCTCTCAGAATGTCCCGCAGCAGGGTGTAGCTCCCGCAGCAGGGTTCCCCATTTGTCCGGTTATACGCTCCCATGACGCCTTCCACTTTGCCTTCCAGAACACAATCTTCAAAGGCAGGCAGATAGGTCTCCCACATATCCTTCTTTGATGCTGTCGCATTGAATTCGTGCCGGATGCTTTCCGGTCCGCTGTGTACTGCAAAATGCTTGACACAGGCCGCAGACTTCAGATATCTGCCATGACCCTGCAGACCCTTTATAAAGGCCACCCCCAGTCTCCCCGTCAAACAGGGATCCTCGCCGTATGTTTCATGTCCTCTGCCCCATCTGGGATCCCGAAAGATATTTACATTGGGTGACCAGAATGTGATTCCCTTATAAATGTCACGATCCTCATGCTTTACCGCTTCGTTGTATTTGGCCCGCCCCTCGGTGGCAATGATATTTCCAATTACCTCCATAAGATGCTCATCAAACATGGCTGCCATGCCGATTGCCTGAGGAAACATGGTGGCCGTGCCGCCCCTCGCGACACCATGAAGAGCTTCATTCCACCAGTTATACGCAGGAATGTTCAGTCTTTCTACAGGCGGTGCATCGTATTTCAGCTGGGATGCCCTTTCCTCTATGGTCATCTGATCCACCAGTTCACGCGCCCGTTTTTCTGCTTCCTGTGTTGTGATTCTGTCCACCTTTCCTTCCATCATTTCTGCCCCCATTTCTTCACCATCCTGCTTTTATTATCAGCCTCTTGCATTAGCCTCCTGCACTTATACGCACCATATTTATTTCAGGACAAATAAAACATACCCATGTAAAGCTTTGCCATGCAATACAAAAAAGGTACCAAATGTCCCAGGGAAAACATTGCATCCTCCTTCCCCCACGGTACCAATCCCCACTGCGTCAGCCGCGTTGTCCACTGCCCCATTTACTTCAGCCGAAGAGTATGGAATTCACAATACTCTCCAGATATTCCTGTCTTCCGGATCCGGGCAGCTCAGGAGCCCCCAGTTGCTCAGCATGTTCGGCAAGTTCCGCCAGGTTTGTCCCGCCTTTTCTGATTTTTGCGCCCAGTCCGCTTTCGAAGCTGGAGTATCGTTCCTTCACAAAGCGGTCAATCCTGCCGTCTTCTATGACCTGGGCGGCCTTGATGAGACCCAGGGCGAAGGTATCCATCCCCAGGATATATCCCAGGAACATGTCCTCATGGGAATTGCTGGGGCGCCGGTTTTTGGCATCAAAATTGAACCCTCCGTTTTTCAATCCCCCGATCTTTAACACCTCATACATGCACATGGTTGCTTCATATACATCAAAAGGAAATTGATCCGTATCCCATCCAAGAAGAGAATCCCCCTGGTTTGCATCAATGCTTCCCAGCATCCCGTGAATCGCGCTGACCCGCAGTTCATGCTGGAAAGTATGCCCTGCCAATGTCGCGTGATTGGCTTCAATATTCAGCTTGAAGTCTTTATCCAGGCCATATTCCTTCAGAAAACCAATCGCCGTGGAAGCATCGAAATCATATTGATGCTTTGTCGGTTCCTTGGGCTTGGGCTCGATATAAAAGTCCCCTTTGAAACCAATGCTCCTGCCGTATTCCACCGCCATTTTCATAAGTGCCGCGATGTTTTCCAGCTCAAATTTCATATCGGTATTCAGCGGTGTCTCGTAGCCTTCCCTGCCTCCCCAGAATACATAGCCTCTGCCGCCCAGCTTTACCGTAAGATCCAGGGCTTTTTTAACCTGCGCTGCGGCAAAGCAGTATACATCCACGGAATTGGTGCTTCCTGCCCCGTTCATAAATCTCGGATTGTTGAACATATTGGCCGTAGCCCAAAGAAGCTTTTTCCCGGTATGTTTCATCTTTTCCCTGATATAATCGGAAATCTCATCCAGACGCGCATTGGTCTCAGAAATGATCTCGGCTTCCGGCACCAGATCCACATCATGAAA
>DOWG01000281.1:2726-7572 GCA_003519685.1 Lachnospiraceae bacterium | reverse complement strand
TAATATTCAGGGGGAGGAGATAAATGAAAGAAAAAATCAAAGATGTAAAAGGTATAAATTATTTATGTTTAGCACTATGTGCATTTACTGGTTTGGGAACAGAAGCAATCTATGCGTATTTATTAGAACCTATAATTTACGGTCATCAAATGGCTGATTGGAATGTTAGTCAATATATTATTCATTGGATTATCACTTGTATAACCTGGGGAATTATTACGTATATAATTTTGGAAGTTTCTAAACGCAGATATGGATTTGATATATTTATAACAAAAGGAAAAATGAAAATGTGGCAGTGGTTATGCGTAATCTTATGTATTGTTTTTTCACTATGTGTTTCCTATTGGAATTGGAACGGTTTTAAAGTGGTAAAAGAGTTTCAATATAAAGGCTTACTAAAGTTCATTTTTCAGTATATTTATTATGTTTTTGAAACAGCTCTATTTACATTAATTTTAGTTTATGGACAAAAAGCATTTGAGTTATGGTTTAAGAAAAAAAATATCCCTTATGGCGGAATTATATTAGCACTTACATGGGGACTAGCACATATTTTTACCAAAGGAAGTATTTTAGTTGGATTATTGGCAGCACTTGAAGGATTTACATATGGAATAGTCTATTTACTCGTAAATAGGGACATAAAAAAGACATTACCAATATTATTTATTATGTTTATGTTGTAGGATTACTTTACAATCCTTAGAAGTTGCAAAATAAAAGTTGCTTGTTTAATATCTAACTATAAATTTCAAATTGTCGAGGAGATATTAGTAAAAAGTATTCTTCCGAATAATCAGTGAATATTGACGATGCAAAGAAAGGTAAGCATATGAACAACATTTATGACGATAAGCAATTCTTTGACCAATACGCGAAAATGTCGCGAAGCCAACAGGGATTAGCCGGCGCGGGCGAATGGCACCAGTTCAAGGCCCTGTTCCCGGATTTAAGCGGCAAAAACATGCTTGACCTTGGATGCGGTTACGGCTGGCACTGCAAATATGCTGTGGAACGCGGCGCAGAACAAGTGCTGGGCATCGATCTGAGCGAAAAAATGATCCGTGAAGCAAAGGAAAAGAACAGCGATTCTAAAATCACCTATCGGGTTTGCGGGCTGGAGGAATATAATTATCCTGCCGATTCCTATGACTGCGTGCTTTCCAATCTGGTGCTCCATTATATTGCGGACATAGACGCCATCTTTGGAAAGATACACCGGACGTTGAAGAGCGGCGGCGTCTTTCTCCTCAACATCGAGCATCCCGTCTTTACGGCGGGCGTGAACCAGGACTGGATTTATGATGCAAACGGAAAGCCGCAGTATTGGCCTGTGGACGATTACTTTTATCCCGGGGAACGGGCCACATATTTCCTTGGGGAAAATGTCACAAAACAGCACCATACCCTGACACAGATTCTGATGGGTCTCATAAACGCCGGATTCCGGCTGGAAGCTGTGGAAGAAGCTGTGCCGGACGCCAGCATGATGGAAATTCCGGGTATGACGGATGAAATGCGCCGACCGATGATGCTGCTCGTCAGGGCGCTGAAACAATAAGAACGATGGATGACAACATAACATAAAACAAGGCACTTCTTGGTGTTGCGTGATTATTTATTGTGATGTATAATAGTGGAAAAGCTCAAGGGGGAACGTTTATGAAGAAGCGCATTAATACGTTTTTAGTGATTTTATTGGCAGTTGTGATATCAATTGCGCCAATACCCATTTCTTACACAAATGCAGTTACAGTAGAAGCGCATTCAGGCAGGACGGATTCAAGTGGCGGACATAGGGATAATAAGAATAAGAGTGGATTAGGTAGTTATCATTATCATTGTGGCGGCCATCCAGCGCATTTACATAAAAACGGTGTATGCCCATATTCAACTAGTACTACATCATCTACCAGCAATAATACCAAATCAAATAAGAAAACTACGTCAACTAGTTCGAATAAAGCCGAAAGCACAACAAATAAAAAGAACTCCAAAAAGACTGAAAATAAATCATCTGTTTCGGCTGAAACAGTAAAAAAAGTTCAAAAAGAATTAAATAAATTGGGATATGATTGCGGTGAAGTAGACGGGAAATGTGGCAAGAAGACAAAAGCTGCATTAAAGAAATTTCAAAAAGATAATGATTTAAAAGTTGATGGGGTTATTGGGAAGCAAGTAAAAAAAGCATTGAATATATCATGATCAAAAAAAGTTAATAATTGTAATTATAACTGCATAATAGACCTCTGTCCCAGTAATGCTACTGAGACAGAGGTCTATTTTTATACATGTCAAGCGGCAAATTCGTCTTGCGGTATATAAAAAGCAGCCACCGAAGGAACTGGAGTTTGCAAGGCAGACGTTTTCCTAAGGCTTAGATTAGTTATAACGTGGAAGCTCTGGCTGTGTCATAGGCCAACCTATTCCCCTGCGAGCTCCTCCCACTTTTCCAGGAGCTCTTCAAGACGGGCTTCCATTGCTTTCTTCTCACTGTTTAATTCGATCAGTTTTTCGACATTAGTATAGACCTCTTCCAGGGTTAGCAGATTGTCGATTTCATCGCTGCGGGTTTCTAATTTTGTGATTTCTTCCTCTGTTTTCTTCAGTTCGTTCTGGCGCTTTCGCAATCTTGCCTGCTCCTCTTTCTGCTGCTGCCAGTTCAGCTTATTTTCGCTGACCGGAGCAGAGGAAGAAACGCTTTCCGAAGAAGCTGCCAAGTTACGGGTGTTAGGAATGGGAAATGCACCCGGCCTTGCGGATACGACAGCTTGATCTGCTTCCTGAGATTTCCCCAGGTGAGCTGCCTCCATTTCCGGTTTCTTTTCTAAATAATAATCGTAATTTCCGATATAATTTAATAAGGTCTGCTCGGTAAGATCTAATATTCTGGTTGCCGTTTTATTGATAAAGTAGCGGTCATGGGAGACATAGAGCACCGTTCCGCTGTAATTATTGATTACATTTTCAAGGATTTCTTTGGAAGTAATATCCAAGTGGTTCGTCGGCTCGTCCAGGATGAGCAGATTAGCTTCGGAAAGCATTAGCTTTGCGAGGGAGACTCTTCCCCGTTCTCCGCCGCTCAGATCCTTGATCTGCTTGAATACATCATCTTCGGTAAATAGAAACGCTGCCAGGATATTGCGAACGGTTGTATTATCCAGATTCGGGTAGGCATCCTGCAATTCGTCAAATAAAGTCTTATCCGGATCCAGTTCCTGCTGTTCCTGGTCATAATAGCCGATATGAACCTTGGATCCGATCTTAATTTCGCCGCTGTCCGGGGCTACCTGCTGGCAAATGATTTTAAGGATGGTCGTTTTACCGGTGCCGTTATTACCGATGATAGCAACCTTTTCGCCGCGCTTAATATCAAAAGAGATATCTTTGAATAATTCTAAATTACCATAGGCTTTAGAAAGACCGCAGATCTGAAGAACGTCATTGCCGCTTACCTGTCTTGGTTCCAGAGTAAAATGCATCTCGGCATGATCCATAGGCTTTTCAACGCGCTCTATTTTATTTAACATCTTTTCGCGGCTTTCCGCTCTTTTTATGGACTTTTCCCGGTTGAAGGAGCGTAGTTTGGCAATTACCTCTTCCTGGTGTTTGATTTCCTGCTGCTGATTCAGATACTGCTTTAACAGAGCATTCCGCTGCATGGATTTCTTATAGGCATAGTCCGAATAATTTCCCTCGAACGTCTGGCATTTTGTATGATCCAGTTCAATCACTTTCGATACTATTTTATCCAAAAAATAGCGGTCATGGGCAACCACGATAACCGCACCGTTATAGTTTAGAAGAAAGGTTTCCAGCCATGCAATGGATACCAGATCCAGATGGTTGGTGGGCTCGTCCAAAAGAATAATGTCCGGCTTTGACAGTAGAAGCTTTCCAAGGGCAATTCTGGTCTTTTGACCGCCGGACAGGGTATCGACCTTCTTGTCAAACTCCTCTTCGGTAAAACCAAGACCCTTTAATATGCCGGTTACTTCGCTCTTGTAGGCGTAACCGTTCTTTGTTTCAAATTCATGCATCATCCGGGTATAGGAATTGAGCATGCGGTTTAATTCTTCTCCCTTTGCATTCTTCATTTCCAGTTCCAGAGCGCGGATATTCTGATTCAGAGTTATGACATCCTGCTTAACGGTCAGCATTTCCTCATAAATGGAAGATTCCGAAGAAAGATTTTGATGCTGGGCAAGGTAGCCGATGGTGCTTCCTTTCGACAGAATAACTTCCCCTTCGTCTGCGGCCAATTCCCCTATGATTATTTTCAATAAGGTTGATTTCCCGGCGCCGTTGATCCCTATGATCGCAGCTTTTTCTCTGTCATTTATATGAAAGGATACCGATTGCAGTATTTGTGTTGTACCAAAAGCCTTACTAATATTTTGACATGAAAGTATCATTTTTCATCCCTCATTTAATGATTATAATTTATAGAATAATGATTTAAGTGTCATAAGTCACATAAAAACCATGAACATGAATAGGAGCGCATATATATTCCGTTTGGCTAAGACCGGCTGACTGCAGTCCAAGTCAGGTGAGGCAGCCCAAGGAATATATAAGGTCCTGTTCATATCAAAACCTTAAAATGATTTATGACACTCCCATCGTGAATTGTGATTTACAAAATAAATTGATTGTAGAGTGTTTAAAGTTTCTAAGTTAATTGAGTGTTTAATATTTCTTGCAGGATACAATACATCTACTTATTCTAACATGAATCCTGTCGATAAGTAAAGTACGAAGATGCTTCAGGAAACCTCGCTATTTGGGAAAATGTTACTGCTCACACTCACCGTGTATATCATGTTATGATTTCGTCAAATGT
>DOWG01000281.1:0-2612 GCA_003519685.1 Lachnospiraceae bacterium | reverse complement strand
TTATATTATAGACTTTGTTGGAGTGTAAACAGTAACGGGAAAATAAAGCAACATATTATAAAGAAATTATATTACCTCTTTCATAATAGACCGGACTGGTCTATAATATAATTTACAAGGATAGCTATATGATATCCGTTTGGTCTATGATTCGACAGACCTATGGTCAATAACATTTGGAGGTGGTCAGATTGGGCGGTCGGTTTGATGCGTTTCTTTCCTTAGAGAATGAAAAGCAGCAGCGCATTATTAAATCCGCGCTTGTTGAATTCGGAATCAACGGGTTCAAACGCGCGTCCACAAATACAATTGCGGAAAACGCACAAATCGGAAAGGGAATGCTGTTTTATTACTTTGGGAGTAAGAAGGAACTATTCGATTTCCTCTGCGAATATACACTGGAATGGGCGAGAAATAAATATTTGCTTGAGTTTAAAGCGGATACCGGTGATTTTCTGGAACGATATCGTAAACTGACGGAGTTGAAACGCAAGGCGATCGCTGCGTCCCCGGAGATAATTAAATTCTATGAAAGCTTCTACCATGAGGGAAATGCTCCGTACGTTGAAAAATTCACCGCCGAGGCACAGGAAGTGCGCCGGCAGGCCATCGACAGTTTGTACGGCGGCATCGATTATTCTTTGTTCCGCGATGATATAGACGGCGAGGCGGTTGTCAGGTACATTCGGTGGCTGTTTGACGGCTACACGGCGGACACCGAGGTAAGGTTTCGGCAGGGCAGGACCAAAATGGACGAAACTGCTCTGGCGGCAGAGTGGAAAAGGTTCTATGCATTTGTTGACGATTTGCATCACATTTTTTATAGGGAAGAATAGCAAAAGCAGCTATTCTTCAGAATTCATGCGCAAAAAGCCGCGCAGAAAAGGGGTTAATGTGAAGAAAAAACATCTTCACACAGAGAGTTTGTGTTTGCGTGGCACTCACAAACTCCGGGATGCGCAAAATGCTGCGCAGGAAAGGGGTTAAAATGGAAGTTATTGATATTCAAGGTTTAATCAAACGGTTCGGCAGGTTTACCGCCCTTGACGGGGTGGATTTAACGGTCAGACAGGGCGAGGTGCATGCCTTTCTTGGACCGAACGGAGCCGGAAAATCTACGACAATTCGCTGCCTGCTCGGAATTTTGCGTGCTACAAGCGGCACAGTGACTATGTTCGGACAGGATGCCTGGAAAAACGCTGTGGAGCTGCATAAGCGTGTCGCATTTGTACCGGGTGATGTGAATTTGTGGAACAATTTTACCGGAGGTGAGGTGATTGATCTGTTCCTATCCCTTTCCGGCAGTAAGCCGGACAGGGCAAAGCGGGAAAAATACTTAAAGCTCTTTGAACTTGACCCCTCTAAAAAATGCCGTACCTATAGTAAGGGCAACCGCCAAAAGGTTGCGCTCGTTGCGGCGTTCGCCTCGGATGCGGAGTTGTTCGTGCTGGACGAACCGACAAGCGGACTTGATCCGCTGATGGAAAAGGTGTTCCAGGACAGTATCGGAGAAATTAAGAAGGCAGGCAAAACGGTGCTGCTTTCCTCGCACATATTGAGCGAGGTTGAAAAACTTGCCGACAGCATCAGTATCATCCGTGAGGGCAAAATTGTGGAAAGCGGTTCCATGGCGCAGATCTCGGCGAAGGCGCAGGGCAGAACGCTTGAGGAACTATTTCTTGCCGAATATGAAGGGCGGTGAGGGATATGTTCGCAAAATTAGGCAGATACCTGCTGTTTATCACGAAGCGTGAGCGCATAACCAGTACAATCTGGATCGTTTCCATGGTCGGGGTCGGTGTGCTGTTCACGATGATGTATCCGTCACTGTTTAATACCGAAGCCGAAATGCTGTCTATGGCGGAAACAATGAACGCACCGGCTATGAAGGCAATGTTCGGTCCCGTATATGGCATGGATGCGCTGACGCCTGCCATTATGATGGCGCAGCAATGCCTGCTGTGGTTTATGCTTGCACTGGCTGTTATGAACATATTCCTTGTTAACCGTCACACACGCGTGGATGAGGAGCTCGGAAGGCTGGAAATGTTCCGTGCTCTGCCTGTTGGACGGTTGACCGAAAGCCTGGCAACCATCAAATTTGCTTTTGCCGTTAACCTGCTGATCGGTGTTTTTACTGCGCTCGGCATATTGGCGGTGAACATAGACGGGACAACGACCGCCGGGGCATTTGCCTACGGACTTTCCCTTGGGACTGCCGGATTCGTGTTTGCTGCGCTGACGCTGCTTGCTGCGCAAATCTTCTCGACCGCGCACGGTGTGACCGGGTTTGGATTCACAGTGCTTGGTGTGTTCTATCTTATGCGGGCAAGCGGTGATATAAACGGCAGCTCATTATCCTACATCTCACCGCTCGGACTGGGGCTGAAAACCGAAGCGTTCTATACGGATGATTTTATGCCGATTGTAATTCTGCTTGCGGAGGGGATTGTTCTTTCTGTTATCGCACTTGCTGTAAATGCGGTCCGTGACCACGGTACGGGAATTATCCCGGCACGAAAAGGGCGTGTTTACGCAACAAAGTTTCTCCAAAGTCCATTTGGGCTTGCCTGGAGACTCACACGTGGAACCGCATTCGCCTGGGCGGTTAC
>DOWG01000260.1 GCA_003519685.1 Lachnospiraceae bacterium | reverse complement strand
GTTTCCATAAATTATGTATTAAGATAAGTCGATATTACCTATCTAAATAGAATCGCAATCACCAGTATCATATGATATCATCATGCAAGCGTCAAGTACAATCTTTCCAAAAATTAATTCATCATAATCTTAACATAACAAAGAGTTTGCATTGGCAAACTCTCGCTCCGAGCGTGTTCTGCCGTAGGCAGATAAAAAAGCCAATTCAATTCTCTCATGTAACAAAGATACTGTTAACATAATAAAATTGAATTGACTTCATTGATTTAAGTGTCATAAGTCATTTTAAGGTTTTGATATGAATATGTCTTACTATGATTTCACAAATACTCCAGTAACGTTATGTTATGAAAAACCTGGCGAACATGATTAATATTTTCAGCGTCACGAGAATAATATACGCGATTTGTCAATAATATGGCATAAAAGTCGTATTTTTTATCGATCCAAATCGAGGTTCCCGTGTAACCGGTATGTCCAAAACTAGTATCCGAAAAATATTCACCCGCTATAGAATCCGGTGTGTTTTTTAATCGCCATCCAAGTCCCCGATTCTCACCAAGTCCTTTGGTATAGCATTTCGTCATCATAGCAATGGTTTCTTTCTTAAGAAATCCGGTGCCATCCGCTCCTTCTCCTGTTAACATCATCTCTGCTAATTTACACATATCGATAATGTCCGAAAAAAGACCGGCATTCCCACTGATTCCCCCTAAATGGAACGCATTTTCATCATGTACCTCACCGATTAGTAAGCGCTTCCGCCAGTTGCAATGCTCTGTCGGCATAATATTGCGATACTTCTTATCGAGTGGACGGTATACCGTGTTTTCCATCCCCAGCGGCTTCGTAACATAATTCTCTATCACATGATCCAAGGTCATGCCGGTAACCTTCTCTAATACCCATCCCAAGACAATATAGCCCAGACAGGAGTATTCAACCCCTTTGCTGGCCCTTGGAAGCAAATGCTTGATGACTCCCTCCGCACCGGCTTTGTCTTTGCTCATCATGTATAATGGAAGATGAGAAGGCAGCATACTCGTATGGGTCAATAATTCAAACATCGTTATCTTACCGGTATGGCAGTTCTTCCATGAGGGAAGATACCTCTCAACCGTATCGGTTAATGCTATCTTACCTTCCTCCAGAAGGCGCATGAAGGCTAAAGTAACGATGATCTTCGTGCAGGATGCCAAATCAAACAGAGTATTTTCTGTTACCATTTCCTTCGTCTCTGCTAAAGTTCCCTCACAAAGATACTCTGGACGTTCCCCCCTGCCTTTATAAGCGCAGGAGGCCCCGGTAAATACTTTTTTCTTAATATTATCTTCTAATAAATTCTCAACTCGTCTATTCATATTCATCACTTTACAAAATATATTTTATCATCCAGAAGTAGTTTAGTAATAATTGTATTGATGTTTCCGAAATAATAATAATTTTGTTGTACAGTATTGAGTTCCGTATCTGCCAGCGACAATTTTGTATCATAAATACGAAATGGTGCTGCCTTTTCAATCACTGGTATATACCCGCAAAGGTCATTTGCCAGTATCATAAATTCTTCTGTAAGTTTCTTGGTCTTTTCCGGATCTGTTTCCGTATATAATTCATTTAGCATATTGGTTATGTTATATTCCTTACCGGTAGAAGGAGCTACTAATATTCTATCTTCTCCAGGTTCTACTGCAGGCCAGCCAGATCTCACACTAGTAAACAAGCTGCTATATACCTCCCATGGATGGGCGTAGGAGGATGCACCTGCTAGGAATACACAGGAAAGCATTTTTTCATCGGATTGTGTAAATTCATTCCACACACCAAACTCCATTGGTTTAAAATCAATATTAAAACCAAAGTCCGTCAGCATTGAACTCATAGCCTCTGCTGTCATCATAAAAGATGGCCAGCTATTAATTGTCGCAATACTGATAACAGGAGACTCGCCGTTCTCGTCAACCCACATATTACCTTGCTTCGTCCACCCGACGCTTGTTAGCATTTCTTCCGCCTTTTGCAAATCATAGTCGTAATCTTCTAAGGTATCAATAAATCCATCGGTTGTGTAATTGCCTATTAAGGAAGGCAGCATCGGACTATTGTGCGTATCACCCAAAAAGCTGCCCGGTTCTGCAATCGAAATCAAGATGTTCCGATCGGTCGCATAAGAAATTGCTTTCCGAACTTCTGGGATATTTAGAGGATAAATATTGGTATTTATTGTATAGCCAATGCTTGAAAGTTCTGGTATGTAAATTTTTCTTAAGGTTTTTTCATATTTTTTATCTATCTGCTCTGACATATCAACATTAAGCCCACCATTTTCCATGGTATAGGCTTCCGCCATAAGAGCCGTTGCAAAAGCTTGGGAATCACCAGGCCTCAAACCACGAATACTGCTAATAAGAGGAGCTTTTCTATAATTTTTGTTTGGTATAAAGTAAATTTCGGAGTTGTTATATTTATCAATTACATATTGGCCTGAAAATACCGCTTCGTTTGGTGCCGGCTTATAACTTAAAAGTTCTTCATTTACAGCAGTAAGTTTTTCATTTCCCTCTGCAGTGAATTTATACATCGTGATATTTTCATCATAGGTCCTATAATTTTCTGCAATATCTTTATACTTTTCTGCCCATTCACCGTAGATTTCATCCGGTGTCATAATTGGCATTGATAAGGTTACATTTAATACAAGCGGACTCTCGGTACAAAACGAGATACGAATTGTCAAGTTGTCAATCTGTTCAATGGTATCGATATAATTCCACATCGTATTTCTTCCAACTGCAGTGTAAAATGCAGTCATCACATCCGTTGCATCAAGTACCGTTCCATCACTCCACTTTAAATCAGGTAATAGTTTGATTGTTAAGATATTATTTTCATATTGATAGCTTTCCAGCAAAGAAGTTTTAAATGTTCTCTCTGGGTATGGAGTGTAAAATGTCAAGTAATCATAAAGAAATGGCTGTATGGACCAGTTCAAGCCTGCAGCATCATATGGATTCCCATTAAAAGCAGGGGATGCATCACAGTCGATTAAAGTAGTCAGGGTTTTCGAGGTGTCAACTTCACCCTCTACAACCATAGTTAAGTCATTTTCAATTCCAGGTAGAACTGTAGAAGTATCCAGAGGGTTGGTAGCTTTGTTCGCATTGGTATTTTCCTCTTCTTTGTTCGTATTCGTATCGGTCTCTTTCGTTGTTGAATCTTTGCGGCAGCCGATTAATAGAATCAAGCCCATGGTGATGCATAATGTCAATGTTATCGCCTTTTGTAGTAATGCTTTCATAATTAATTCCTCCTTAAATTATATTTTAAGATAAAAATTAGAAACCATTCCATATTACCTTTTTGGACTCCTCATCCACGGCAAATGCTTCTGCATATTTTGTTCTTGCCAAATGCCCTCTTACGATCATCAAATGGGAATAATAATCCATATAAGAAAAGCTTGTGCTGTTAACGGTAAACCAATGAAGTTTGATCGCCTTTTTCCAAAGCTCATACCCCTCTTCCGTAACCTTAACATAGGCATATGGGGTAAAGTCCGTGGCATCCTCCCAATTTTCCGCATAGTATGGACCGGCTGCATAATGGGCCGGTAATTCTCTTTCAATTCCCGGTAAGCCTGCATAGAACTGAGCATCCTTTACAATCTTATGCGTAAGCATATGATCCTTGTGTATACTATTTTTCCAATGCGTCAAAAGTACATTCGGCTTATACTTTCTTATAATATCGCATAATTCAAAACGAACTTCTTCATTATCCGGTAGTTCGCCGTCTGCGTATTTCAGTACAATTGCTTCTCCATTCAGCAATTTTGCAAATTCCTCCGCCTCTTTCACTTTCTGCTCACGGTATTCGGCGACGGTCATATGTGGTGGATTCCCGCGTTCGCCGCCGGTCAGAGCTACGGTAATAATTTTATGCCCCTGCAGCGCCATGGAAGCTAATACGCCTCCGCAGGTAAGCTCCGCATCTCCAATATGTCCCCCAATCGCCATAATTACTTTCTTTTCCATAAAATCTTCTCCTTCCTATTTGATTCTCGAATCATTTGATGTCTTTACGCATATCCGCAAAGCTTTTCACAATTTTAAAACCTGCAGCTTCATATATATTACGGGCAGGGTTATTCTCTCCCGTGAATAATGTCATAAACCGGGCTCCGATCTCCTTAAGCCCGATACAAAGGGAAGCAAACATAACCTTACCGGCTCCACGCCCCCGATAATCCGAATGAACTCCAATCCCGGCAAAGTAGCCTCTGCCGCTCTCCTGCACAGAAAGCGGCCCGGTAAATCCGCAGATTTTCCCTTTATGTTCCAGAATCAATACCGGATCCCCGCCATCCGGCCGCTTAATGTTGCTTATAATACGGGTTCTCCAATCCTCATTCGCAAGATTATCAAAAAGCTCGTCAAAGCCCTGATGTAAATCCGGCTGATAGGTCGTGATGTGCAGATCTTTTTCTTCTAACTGCTTTAATCTGACTTTCATATCATCCGGAAGCACGTAATTCTTAAGTTCCAAATAATAAACGTTCTGATAGGCAAAATCCCGGTATCCATTATTCTTAAAAAAGAGATAGGCAGAGGATTGCATATCTACACCGGGCGCATTGGGATGATCATGGCCCGATGTTTCCGGAATGATCCAAGTTAAATTTGCCGGGTTAAAAAATACAATTTCAAACTTCTTAATCTCATTATTTTTTTCTTGTAGAAT
>DOWG01000325.1 GCA_003519685.1 Lachnospiraceae bacterium | reverse complement strand
AGGTTCTCTTTTGCCAGGCTCCGTACCTTTTCATTCGGTATTTTTAACAACTCTTCTTCAATGAGCGCTTCTCCTTTTTTAGCTGTGTCAGGAGAAGCATAATCCTCGATATATTCCTTTAACGTCATCAGCGCATTCGGTTGACAGCAGTTGACGATCTGACCGGACTTAACAAGACGCATAAAGCGGTCCCCCGTTCTTCCCTCCCGATAGCAGGCGGTACAGAAGCTCGGAATATACCCCAGCGTTAACAACCAATTTACGATCTGGTCTAAGGTTCTTCGGTCCTCCAGATTAAACTGCGCCGAGCTTTCCTCCTCCGGTTCCGGCTGGTCATATCCCCCGACGCTGGTTTTGGAGCCTCCGCTGATTTGCGTCACACCAAGCTCGAGAACCCGTCTCCTGCTTTTTTGCGATTCTCTTGTGGATACAATAAGCCCGGTGTATGGTACTGCAATTCTTAGGACCATAACGATCTTGGCAAAGATATCATCCGATATCGCATCCTTAAAGGTGGACGGGTCAATATCATCCGCCGTACGAATTCGAGGAACACTTATAGTATGCGGTCCCACGCCCAACGCACTCTCCAAATGCTCCGCATGCATCAGGATGCCTACAAAATCGTACCGATACATATTTAATCCGAATAAAACGCCTAACCCGACATCATCGATTCCGCCTTCCATGGCACGGTCCATCGCCTCCGTATGGTAGGCATAGTTATGCTTCGGTCCGGTCGGATGCAGCTTTTCATAATTCTCTTTATGATAGGTTTCCTGGAAAAGAATATAGGTTCCGATCCCGGCCTCCTTTAATCTTCGGTAATTCTCAACGGTGGTGGCAGCGATATTCACATTTACCCTGCGGATGGAACCGTTCATATGCTTGATCGAATAAATGGTATGAATACTATCTAATATGTATTCAATCGGATTATTTACCGGATCTTCCCCGGCTTCCAGTGCAAGCCGCTTATGCCCCATATCCTGAAGAGCAATCACTTCTTTTTTGATCTCATCCTGTGTCAGTTTCTTACGGGGAATATGTTTATTTACATAATGATAAGGACAATACAAACAGCCATTGACGCAGTAATTGGACAGATAGAGCGGTGCAAACATTACAATACGGTTCCCATAGAAGCGCTGCTTAATCTTCCTGGCAAGCAGCTCCATCTTCTTCACCTCATCCTCTAAGTCACACTCTAATAATACTGCCGCTTCCCTATGGGAGATTCCTTTCATCTCCTCCGCTTTCTCAAGAATGCTGTCAATCAGCGTGCGGTTGTCTTTATTGGCCCTGGCATATTCCAATGTGTCCAGAATTTCCTCATGATTAATAAACTCTTCTGCTTTCTTTGATTTTATATCATACATAATTTTTCCCTCTTTCTTGCGCTGCTTTTTGCGCATAACAGAGTTTGCGAATGCAAACTCCTTATGTGAAAAAATGTTTTGTTTTTTTTCACATTCCCTTCATTTCCTTGCGCAGTTTTCCGCGCACTTATGCTCTGTCAGGGTTTGTAATCTCCCCGATCAACGGCCAGCTCATACCCGATTTTCTGCATTCTCCGCCCAAGGCAGGATCTGCATTCTGCTGCTTCATCTCCGGTACAGATCTTATTATCGTAAAGCTCATATTTCTTTCGCACCATTGTCGGTGAAAGATTCGGCATAAGCACATTGGCACCGGACAGAATTCCTTTCTCACGGCCCAAGGGATGAATTGTCCCAAGTGCTGTCGTGGCAGGTAGAAGTACTTTGGGAAACATCAGTCTGAGGATGCCAAGCAGCAGCAGGGTCTGCTCCATCGTCCCGGGAGTCCGATCGGCAAAGGGCGTCTGATGATGGGGAATAAAGGGCCCAATTCCGATCATATGGGGGGATAGCTCCTTTAGAAAAAGAAGGTCCTCCGCTAAATAATCTGCCGTCTGGTAGGGAGATCCCACCATGAATCCGGCTCCGACCTGATAACCGATCTCCTTCAGGTCATACAGGCAACGTTTCCTGTTTTCCCACCTAAGCGCCGGCGGATGAAGCTTACTATAATGGTCCTTATTTGCCGTCTCATGCCTTAACAGGTACCGGTCAGCACCTGCCTTATAAAATTTAAGATAGCTTTCATAGCTTTTCTCTCCGATGGATAAGGTCAGCGCACAATCGGGATACTTCTCTTTAATCCTGGTTATAATATCAACCACAATGTCATCCGAATATTTTGCATCCTCTCCGCCCTGCAGGACAAAGGTACGGAAGCCCAATTCATATCCGGTTTTACAGCAATCTAATATCGCCTCCTTGGTAAGTCGATACCGGCAAGCTCCGGTATTACTCCTGCGAATGCCGCAGTAATAGCAGTCATTCCTGCAGTAGTTTGTAAATTCAATCAATCCTCTGGTATAGATCCGATTGCCGAAGCATCTCCTGGCTGTCTTTCGGGCTTTCTCTTTGAGATACTCTGTATCCTCTATAGATATGCCCGTAATTAAGGTAATGAACTCTTCCTTTGATAGCATTTGCTGTGATTCCAACCGGTCAATCAGCGGTCTCATTTCTGCCATATGGGTAACTCACTTTCTCGTCAAAGCGGATATTCAAGCAACAAAAAAATCCCTATGCATAGTAAAAAGGCATAGGGAATCGGTACCCGCTTAGGAGTATTTCCGTATGATTCTCTCGCCTTCTTACTCGGGCGCACCCTTGTAGTCAGCACGACTTTTATTTGTTAATAATTTCACACATATTATACCGTATTCATCTCCTTTTGTAAATATCCTTTGTTCACAAAATATTGATTTGAATGTCAAATAGTTACTATTCACACCTGGGCAAAGTCTATC
>DOWG01000306.1:9701-14152 GCA_003519685.1 Lachnospiraceae bacterium | reverse complement strand
AAGCACAATAAGAAATCCAATAAGATGATCGTAAGAAGAAGAGACGGTAAAGCTCTGAAGTAAGAGATAATTATAGAAGTAAGTAATAATTCTAAGGAGGTTAGAATCCATGGCTCGTTCATTAAAAAAGGGACCCTTTGCTGATGAATCTTTATTAAAAAAAGTAGACGCGCTAAATAAGTCCGGTGATAAATCAGTAATTAAGACCTGGTCACGCCGTTCTACCATTTTCCCGCAGATGGTTGGTCATACAATCGCTGTTCATGACGGTAGAAGACATGTTCCGGTATATATTACGGAGGATATGGTTGGACACAAGCTTGGTGAGTTTGTTACTACCAGAACTTATAGAGGACACGGAAGAGACGAAAAGAAGATAAGAAAATAATGCGTAGGCATTGAATGGAAGGAGGTTTCATCCATGGCGAAAGGACATAGATCCCAAATTAAGAGAGAAAGAAACGAGAATAAGGACAATAGAGCTTCTGCAAAGTTATCCTATGCAGGAGTTTCTGTGCAGAAGGCTTGTTTCGTATTAGATGCCATTCGAGGTAAGGATGTACAAACAGCACTTGGTATTTTAGCATATAACCCAAGATATGCTTCAAGTTTAATTTTAAAATTATTAAAGTCAGCGATTGCAAATGCTGAAGTTAAGAATATGGATCCCTCTAAGCTTTATGTTGAAGAATGTTATGCAAATCAGGGACCGATTATGAAAAGAATCAGACCAAGAGCACGAGGCACAGCTTATCGTATCGAGAAGAGAATGTGCCACATCACAGTTGTGCTTAATGAAAGATAAGGAGGGCAATAATGGGACAAAAGGTTAATCCTCATGGCTTAAGAGTCGGAGTTATTAATGATTGGGACTCCAGATGGTATGCTGAAGCGGATTTTTCTGATAATCTCGTTGAAGATTATAGGATTAGAAAATTTCTGAAGAAAAGATTATACAGTGCAGGTATCTCTAAAATCGATATTGAGAGAGCATCAGACCGTTTGAAAATAATTATTTATACTGCTAAGCCGGGCGTTGTTATCGGCAGAGCAGGTGCGGAAATAGAAAAATTAAAGGTTGAGCTTCAAAAGTTTACTTCCAAGAAATTAAATATAGAAATCAAGGAAGTAAAGAGACCTGACCTGGATGCTCAGTTAGTTGCTGAAAACATTGCTACGCAGCTGGAGAATCGTATCTCTTTCAGAAGAGCTATGAAGTCTACCATGAGCAGAACAATGAAGGCTGGAGCAAAAGGTATTAAGACATGCGTTTCCGGCCGTCTCGGCGGAGCGGATATGGCTCGTACCGAATTTTACAGTGAAGGAACGATACCGTTACAGACTTTACGTGCCGATATCGATTATGGTTTTGCCGAAGCAAATACCACTTACGGCAAATTAGGCGTAAAGGCTTGGATTTATCATGGTGAAGTGCTTCCTACAAAAGGAGCTAAAAAGGAAGGGAGCGATAAATAATGTTAATGCCTAAGAGAGTTAAGCATCGCAAGCAGTTCCGTGGCACGATGGCCGGAAAGGCAATGAGAGGCAATACGCTTGCATATGGTGAGTTTGGCCTTGTTGCATTAGAGCCTGCTTGGATTAAATCCAATCAGATTGAGGCTGCCCGTATTGCTATGACCCGTTTTACAAAACGTGGTGGTAAGGTATGGATTAAGATATTCCCTGACAAACCTGTCACAACAAAGCCTGCAGAGACCCGTATGGGTTCCGGTAAAGGTTCCTTGGAGTATTGGGTAGCTGTTGTTAAGCCGGGACGTGTATTATTCGAAATTGCAGGTATTCCTGATGAAACAGCAAAAGAAGCATTACGTCTGGCTATGCATAAATTACCGGTGAAATGTAAAATCGTTTCCCGTGCAGACTTAGAAGGCGGTGAAAACAGTGAAAATTAATAAATATGTAGAAGATTTAAAAAAGAAATCAGCTACAGAATTGAATGAAGAATTAGTAGCTGCTAAGAAGGAACTCTTTAATCTGAGATTCCAAAACGCAACCAATCAGCTGGACAATACCAGCAGAATTAAAGAAGTAAGAAAAAATATTGCTAGAATTCAGACAGTCATATCTGAACTTTCAAAAGCTTCGAAATAAAAATAGACCTCTCGGTCAAATCCTTCGGTTCGGCCCGTGGTCATAGAAAGGAGTTTCATTGTGGAAAGAAATCTAAGAAAAGTTCGTGTCGGTAAAGTGGTTAGTAACAAGATGGATAAGACGATTGTTGTAGCAATTACGGACAACGTAAAGCATCCTCTGTATGGTAAGATCGTAAAAAGAACCCGTAAACTTAAGGCACATGACGAAAACAATGATTGCAACATCGGCGATAGAGTAAGAGTAATGGAAACCAGACCTTTATCCAAGGATAAGAGATGGAGACTTATGGAGATCGTTGAAAGAGCAAAATAATCGATGGTATGCCTTTTCATTTCAGGTATACTGTTTTGATAGAGTTCGCGATTGACGAATTCATAAAGTTATGACAAAGGATCGTGGGTATCCCCTACGGTTAGTTGTACAACAACTGAAAGGAGTATTATCATGATACAAGTAGAATCAAGACTTAAAGTTGCCGACAATACCGGTGCGAAAGAAATCCTTTGTATCAGAGTGTTAGGCGGCTCAACAAGAAGATATGCTAATATAGGTGATATCATTGTTGCTTCGGTTAAAGATGCAACACCAGGCGGAGTTGTTAAAAAAGGTGACGTTGTGAAAGCTGTTGTCGTACGTACAGTGAAAGGCGCACGCCGTAAAGATGGTTCTTATATTAGATTTGATGAGAATGCTGCTGTTATAATAAAAGATGACAAGAATCCAAGAGGAACCCGTATCTTTGGACCGGTAGCAAGAGAATTAAGAGAGAAACAATTCATGAAAATCGTTTCTTTAGCACCAGAAGTATTATAAGGGGGTGTCGACGTATGGCAACGATGAAAATCAAAAAAGGTGATACAGTAAAAGTAATCACCGGTAAAGATAAAGATAAAGAAGGCAAGGTTATCTCTGTGAAGGACGGAAAAGTATTGGTAGAAGGTATCAATATGATCACCAAACACAGCAAAGCAAACCAAGCTAATCCCAAGGGTGGAATTATCCATCAGGAAGCGCCGATCGATGTATCTAACGTTATGTA
Organism: Lachnospiraceae bacterium; assembly: GCA_003519685.1. Lineage (GTDB taxonomy): Bacteria > Bacillota > Clostridia > Lachnospirales > Lachnospiraceae > Mobilitalea. The sequence goes on along the minus strand of DOWG01000306.1, from coordinate 10,998 downwards.
TGTTCATAAGGGTAAGGTTACCAGAATTGGTTTAAAGACCGTGGAAGGTAAAAAAGGTCCCAAGAAAGTACGTTTCGTTAAATCAACGGGCGATGTAATCGATTAATACAGAGAGGAGGAACATTAACGTTGGCTAGATTAAAAGATATGTATAAGAACGAAATAGTAGCCGGCATGACTAAGAAATTCGGATATAAAAATGTTATGGAAGTGCCGAGATTAAATAAAATCGTTATTAATATGGGTGTTGGCGATGCAAAGGAAAATGCAAAGGCTTTAGACGCCGCAGTTAAGGATCTTGAGATCATTGCAGGTCAGAAACCGATTATTACGAAAGCAAGAAAATCCATTGCTAACTTTAAGTTAAGAGAAGGTATGCCAATCGGATGCAAGGTTACCTTAAGAGGCGATAAGATGTATGAATTTGCCGATCGTTTAATTAACTTAGCTTTACCTCGTGTACGTGACTTTCGAGGTGTTAACCCGAATGCATTCGATGGCAGAGGAAACTATGCACTTGGTATTAAGGAACAGCTTATTTTCCCTGAAATTGAATACGATAAGGTGGATAAGGTAAGAGGTATGGATATTATCTTCGTTACAACTGCTAAGTCAGACGAAGAAGCTCGTGAATTATTGACACAATTCGGTATGCCATTTAGAAAATAAAGGAGGAATTTCCATGGCTAAAACGTCAATGAAAATAAAGCAACAACGCCCGCAGAAATTCTCCACAAGAGAATATCATCGTTGCAGAATCTGTGGCCGTCCACATGCGTATTTGAGAAAATATGGTATTTGCAGAATATGTTTTCGTGAATTAGCATACAAAGGACAGATACCAGGAGTAAAGAAAGCAAGCTGGTAAGAAGTTAAGAAAGGAGGCAAATATTATGACAATGAGCGATCCAATTGCAGATATGCTTACAAGAATTCGTAATGCCAATACTGCGAAACATGATACCGTAGACATTCCTGCTTCTAAGATGAAAATAGCGATTGCTGATATCCTTCAAAGGGAAGGATACATCAGAAAATATGAAATTGAGGAAGTTGGCAGTTATAAAACAATCCATATTACTTTAAAATATGGTAAAGATAAAAATGTTAAGATTATCACAGGCCTTAAGAGAATTTCAAAACCGGGGCTTCGTGTATACGCAAATAAAGACCAGCTTCCGAAGGTACTTGGAGGCTTGGGTATTGCTATTATCTCGACCAATAAAGGAGTCCTGACGGACAAGGAAGCAAGAGAACTGAGCGTAGGCGGCGAGGTATTAGCATTCGTTTGGTAAAA
>DOWG01000306.1:0-9691 GCA_003519685.1 Lachnospiraceae bacterium | reverse complement strand
ACAATAAAATAGGAGGTGCGGGCATGTCACGTATAGGAAGAATGCCTATCGCTATACCTGCAGGCGTAACTGTAGATGTAGCAGAAAATAATAAAGTGACCGTTAAGGGTCCGAAGGGAACATTGGTAAGAGTGTTACCCGCAGAATTAGGAATCAAAGTCGAAGATTCCACGGTTGTTGTTACAAGACCGAATGACCTTAAGAAGTTTAAGGCATTGCATGGTCTTACAAGGACCTTGATTGCAAATATGGTTACCGGTGTAACCCAAGGTTATGAGAAGCATCTGGAAATCAACGGTGTTGGTTACAGAGCTGCAAAGTCCGGTAAAGATTTAACCTTGACACTTGGATTTTCTCATCCGGTAGTTATGACCGATCCGGAAGGTGTGGAAACCATACTGGATGGACAGAACAAGATTATTATTAAAGGTATCGATAAAGAAAAGGTTGGCCAATACGCCGCTGAGATCAGAGATAAGAGAAGACCGGAGCCTTATAAGGGTAAAGGTATTAAATATGCTGATGAAGTGGTTAGACGCAAAGTTGGTAAGACCGGTAAGAAATAAAGGGAGGAGTGAAATATAATGGTTAATAAAGAATCTAGAGTTGACGTACGAAGAAAAAAACATCTGAAAATCCGTAATCGTTTCACGGGTACTCCTGAGAGACCGCGTTTAGCTGTGTTTAGAAGCAACAATCATATGTATGCCCAAATTATTGATGATACGGTCGGCAATACTTTAGTTGCAGCCTCTACACTGGATAAGGATGTTAAGGCTGAACTTCAAAAAACCAACGATGTGGCAGCAGCAGCATATTTAGGAACTGTTATTGCAAAAAAAGCATTGGAAAAAGGAATTGAGACTGTTGTCTTTGATAGAGGCGGATTCATATATCAAGGAAAGATTAAAGCGTTGGCAGATGCAGCCCGTACGGCTGGTCTGAAATTCTAAGCAAGGAGGAAAAACATGAAACGAACAATCGTTGATGCCAGTCAAATGGAATTAGAAGATAAAGTAGTGTCTATCAAGCGTGTTACTAAGGTTGTTAAAGGCGGACGTAATATGAGATTTACAGCATTAGTTGTTGTAGGTGATAAGAACGGCCACGTTGGTGCAGGCTTGGGAAAAGCTGCTGAAATTCCAGAGGCAATCCGAAAAGGGAAAGAAGATGCCATAAAGAAATTAATAAGCTTACCAATTGACGAAAATGGCAGTGTACCCCACGACTTCACCGGTAAATTCGGCAGTGCAACCGTTTTACTGAAGCGTGCGCCGGAAGGTACCGGTGTTATCGCAGGCGGTCCTGTACGTAATGTGCTTGAACTCGCAGGCTTTAAGAACATCCGTACCAAGTCACTTGGTTCTAACAATAAACAGAATGTTGTTCTTGCTACAATTGAAGGATTGAGCCAGTTAAAGACCCCTGAGGAAGTAGCTAAACTTCGTGGTATAACAGTAGAACAGCTGGTCCGGTAATCGGCGGCCCTACCACGTGATAATTAAATATGGAGGTGTCAAAATGGCAGGTAAATTAAGAATTACTTTAGTTAAATCTACAATCGGTGCCATTCCGAAACACTGCAAAACAGTAGAGGCTCTTGGTCTTAGAAAACTGAATAAGACAGTTGAGATGCCGGATAACGCTGCAGTCAGAGGAATGATCGCACAGGTTAAACATTTAGTAAAGGTAGAAGAAATATAATTAAGCAAAAAAGGAGGTGCACAAGATGAATCTATCAGAATTGAGACCGGCAGATGGTTCCAGACAGAGTAATAACTTCAGAAGAGGACGTGGTCACGGTTCAGGAAATGGTAAGACAGCCGGTAAAGGTCATAAGGGCCAGAAGGCTCGTTCCGGAGCTCCCAGAGTAGGATTCGAGGGTGGCCAGATGCCATTATACAGAAGAATTCCGAAGCGTGGTTTTAACAATAGAAATACAAAAGAAATCGTTGCAATTAATGTAGATGTGTTAAATAGATTTGATGAAGGTGCTACAGTAACAGTTGATTCATTGATCGAATCAGGAATCATAAAGAACCCGAAAGACGGTGTAAAGATTCTTGGAAATGGGGAATTAACTAAGAAGCTTGATGTCAAGGTTAATGCATTTAGTGCTAGTGCAATTGAGAAAATACAGGCTCTTGGTGGAAATGCTGAGGTGATCTAATGTTTAAAACACTCCGAAATGCTTTTAAAGTTAAGGATATACGAAGCAGACTCATTTATACTTTTTTCGCACTTGTTATAGTAAGGCTGGGAACCCTGCTCCCAGCACCTGCCATAAGCAGGGACGTTACGGAGCAGTGGTTTAATGCCAAATCATTAGGATTCTTCAATATTTTAACCGGTGGATCCTTCAGTAGAATGTCTATTTTTGCGCTGAGTATTTCTCCTTATATTTCTGCTTCTATTATTGTACAGCTTTTAACGATAGCGATTCCCAAGCTGGAAGAGATACAGAAAGAGGGAGAAGACGGAAGAAAAAAAATCAATGAATTAACTCGCTACATGACAGTTGGTTTAGCTGTTATTGAATCGGGGGCAATGGCAATTGGTTTTGGCAGCACAGGTGCCTTAGAGGGTGGCTTGAGTTTTACTAATGTGGTAGTTATTATTGCATCCTTTACTGCAGGTTCAGCATTTCTCATGTGGCTGGGTGAACAGATTACACAAAAAGGTGTCGGCAACGGCATTTCTATTATCTTATTAATCAATATTGTATCAACAATGCCAAGCGATTTTACCAATCTGTATTATCAGTTTATTTATAAAAAATCAGTTGGTATGGGCATATTAGCAGCGGTTATTATTCTTGCGGTTGTCATTCTTACCATTGTCCTGGTCCTTATTCTACAGGATGGAGAAAGAAAAATTCCTGTGCAATATACGAAAAAAGTACAAGGAAGAAAAATGGTGGGTGGACAAACCTCCAATATTCCGCTGAAAGTAAATACAGCAGGTGTTATGCCTGTTATTTTTGCCAGTTCCTTAATGAACTTTCCGATTTTAGTCGGATCCTTCTTCGGTGTATATCCGGAGCGGGCTCACTTTTGGCCGAAGGTACTAAAGGTACTAGACCAGAGAAGCTGGCTTGTATTTAAGGGCTGGGGAGAATTTAAGTATTCCCTTGGATTACTGATCTATATTGCTATGATCATATTCTTTGCTTATTTCTATACATCCATTACATTTAATCCGATTGAAGTAGCAAACAATATGAAGAAGCAGGGCGGATTCATTCCCGGTATTCGTCCCGGTAAACCAACGACAGACTATTTAACGAAAGTACTTAATCATATTATTTTGATCGGAGCAATTGGTTTAACAATTGTTTCTGTGATACCTATAATTTTCTCGGGAGCATTTGATGCCAGAGTCAGCTTCGGTGGTACATCCATTATTATTGTTGTTGGTGTTATCATTGAGACAATCCAACAGATTGAATCTCTATTGCTGGTACGACACTACAAAGGTTTCCTGAATGATTAATGATGATCCCGTTATGAGGCTGCATAAGCCTCATAAGGGGTATTGTGATTCAAAATATAGGGTGGCATTATCATTCCTTTTGCCGAAAGCATATAGTAACAACAAAAAGTATGATTATCAGAAAATTAATAGCCAGGCACAGGAGGTTTACATCATGAAGATTATTATGTTAGGAGCCCCCGGGGCGGGAAAAGGTACACAAGCAAAAAAGTTAGCATTAAAATATAATATTCCACATATTTCTACCGGAGACATTTTCCGTGCCAATATAAAGAATGGAACAGAGCTTGGCAAAAAAGCGAAGGTTTATATGGACCAGGGACTTTTGGTGCCGGATGAGCTGGTGGTAGATCTGGTGGTGGATCGTTTTAAAAGCCCGGATTGTGAGAACGGCTATGTCTTAGACGGGTTTCCAAGAACGATTCCGCAGGCAGAGGCGCTCGATGAGGCACTCAGAAAGAACGGCGACGCGGTGGAATATGCGNNGCATGTCTTAATTGCGGAGCAACGTATCATATCGTTAACATTCCGCCGAAAATGGACGGAATCTGTGATGTGTGCGGTAAGCCGCTGGTACTTCGTGAGGATGACAAGCCGGAGACGGTGAAGAAGCGTCTTGCGGTATATCACGAACAGACGCAGCCGCTGATTGAATACTATTCGAAGAAAGGTATTCTAAGATCGGTGGATGGGACCAAGAATATGGATGAAACCTTCCGTGAGATCGTTCAGATTATTGAGGATTAGAATAGCAAAAACAGCTATTCTTCAGCATTTATGCCCAGAATGCATGGGCATTAGTATGGAGAGGAAGAGATTATATTGTCAATAACGATTAAGTCAGAGAAAGAAATTGAATATATGAGGGAGTCCGGACGTATTCTTTCCGTTGTATTGGAAGAACTACAGCAATTTATCCGCCCGGGTATAACAACTCTGGATATTGATAGAAAATGCAGGGAATTGATAAAAGACTTTAACTGCATTCCTTCCTTTTTAAATTACGAAGGATTTCCGGCATCGATTTGCGTATCGGTAAACGATGAGGTCGTTCATGGAATTCCGGATCAGAAGCATGTCTTAAAGGGCGGGGATATTGTCAGTCTGGATGGCGGAGTGATCTATAAGGGATATCATTCCGATGCGGCAAGGACGGTGGCAGTAGGTGAAATCTCGAAGGAAGCAGAGCAACTGATCGAAGTTACGAAACAAAGCTTTTACGAAGGAATAAAGTACGCAAAACAGGGCTATCATTTACATGAGGTTTCAGAGGCAATTCAGAAGTATGTAGAATCCTTTGGTTATTCGGTTGTCAGAGATTTGGTGGGACATGGAATTGGAAGAAAACTTCATGAAGAGCCGCAGATACCAAATTTCAGGCAAAAACGCAGAGGACCACAGCTGGAAGCCGGGATGACCCTGGCAATTGAACCAATGGTAAATGCAGGACGCTACGATGTCCTCTGGGACGATAATGATTGGACGGTAGTCACCGCCGACGGCTCACTCTCAGCGCATTATGAAAATACCGTATTGATCACCGACGGAGAACCAGAGATCTTTACCTTATATAAAGCATAATGCGGGTAACCCATCCTTCCCATAAGAAAGGCTTGTTGTAGTATATGAATGGTAAAGTCGGAGGTTATGCCATATCAGCTGCCGGTCATGACACCGGAAGATGGTATGTAATAATAGATATAGAACAAGAATATATATATTTAGTGGACGGGAAAATCAGAACGATCGACCGTCCGAAAAAGAAAAAGCTGAAACATGTCAATTTATTAAACAATTTTGATTCAGAGCTAGCCTTGAAAATCAAGGATAAAAAGGTGACTAATGAGGAAATCAAAAGAACAATTAAACAGATGCAAGACAGAAATTCAAGTAAGGAGGTTGAGTAAATGTCAAAGACCGATGTTGTTGAGATTGAAGGAACGGTAGTTGAAAAGCTGCCCAATGCGATGTTCCAGGTAGAATTAGAGAATGGACATAAGGTATTAGCACATATCAGTGGTAAGCTTCGCATGAACTTTATTAAGATCGTACCCGGTGATAAAGTAACTTTGGAGTTATCTCCATATGATTTAACCAAGGGAAGAATTATATGGCGTGACAAATAGTCGATTGAACTACCTGAATTTTGATAAAGGAATCCATAATGGATTAGCGGTGCTTTTGATATTATGCGATTCCAGATTTTTTACAAGGTGAAATTAAAATATTGCTTGCTATTATATTTCTGCGGTGATATAATAAAAAATGGACTTTTTTGAAAGGGGTGAATTACTGTGAAGGTAAGATCATCAGTAAAACCAATTTGCGAGAAATGCAAAGTTATTAAGAGAAAGGGTAGTGTCAGAGTTATCTGTGAAAACCCGAAACACAAACAAAGACAAGGCTAATTTACAATAAGTTGGTACCTCAAAAACTAACTATTGTTTTATATAATCTGGTCCTTGCTTTTTGTGTTACAAATTACTGTTGCAAGCAACAGGATTTTTGTGATATTGTGGGCAGACATGCGCTACTCACTGCTTGTTTGTCTTAAGAACCGTGCCGTCATCATGGAGTCTTAGCAGCAAAGGATACGCACCTTTGTTCGTCACAATTTAAAGCGGCTGGCGTAATGCAGGGCATTACGTATTTATGAAAAACAAATATTATTTGGAGGTGTATTAAACACATGGCTCGTATTAGTGGCGTAGATTTACCAAGAGAGAAACGTGTTGAGGTCGGACTTACCTATATCTATGGTATTGGAAGATCAAGTTCGAGTCGTATTCTAGCTACTGCTAATGTTAATCCGGATACGCGTGTCCGCGATTTAACAGATGAAGAAGTTGCCAGAATTCGTGATGTTATCGATGAAACACAAACTGTTGAGGGTGATTTAAGAAGAGAAGTTGCTCTTAACATTAAGAGATTACAAGAGATCGGATGCTATCGAGGAATCCGTCATAGAAAGGGACTTCCTGTTCGTGGTCAAAAGACAAAGACGAATGCAAGAACGAGAAAAGGCCCTAGAAGAACGGTAGCGAATAAGAAGAAGTAAAGAGAGCAAGTAGATATAATACGATAATGTCCGTGGGAAATACTCATATTTGGACAATGTAATAGCAGGCTGGCAATGATTTGCATCGGTCAGCTTGTCAGGATTAAATAAAGACACGCCCGGCGGGTTTTTAATAATCAAAACTTTGATTTTGTCCGCGAGTTATCCTTGACGGGCAAATCATTGAATAATCCAATAGGAGGGTTTGTTAGATGGCTAAGAAAATAGCAGCAGCAAAAAAAGTGACAAAGAAGCGTGTGAAAAAGAACGTCGATCGTGGACAGGCACACATTCAGTCATCTTTTAACAATACAATTGTTACGCTGACAGATGCTGAAGGAAATGCACTTTCTTGGGCTAGTGCCGGTGGATTAGGCTTTAGAGGTTCAAGAAAATCAACTGCATATGCAGCACAAATGGCAGCAGAAACAGCAGCGAAGGCAGCACTTGTTCATGGTTTGAAATCCGTTGAAGTTATGGTAAAAGGTCCTGGTCAAGGCAGAGAAGCAGCAATCCGTGCGCTTCAAGCTTGTGGTATTGAAGTAACCAGTATCAGGGATGTGACTCCGGTTCCGCACAATGGATGTCGCCCGCCTAAACGCAGAAGAGTATGATGGGAGGTATAAACAATGGCAAGAGATATGGGTCCTGTTTTAAAGAGATGTAGAGCCCTTGGCTTAGAGCCTGCTTATTTAGGAATTGATAAGAAATCCAATCGTTCCGTAAGACAAGGCAAGAAGTTGAGCGAATATGGTACGCAGTTGAGAGAAAAACAGAAAGCAAAATTCATCTATGGTGTATTAGAGAAGCCTTTCCGTAACTTATTTGTAAGAGCTCAGAAGATGAAAAACGGTACAGCCGGTGAGAACTTAATGACTCTGTTAGAGCTTCGAATAGACAATGTGATTTTCCGTCTGGGCTATGCAAGAACAAGAAAAGAAGCCAGACAGATCGTTGACCACAAGCATGTACTGGTAAATGGTAAATGTGTTAATATCCCATCCTATACAGTAAAGGCTGGAGATACCATTGAAATAAAAGAGAAATTTAAAAATACACAAAGATATAAGGATATCTTAGAGGTAACGGACGGAAGAATGGTACCTGCATGGCTGGAAGCAAACCATGAAGCCTTGACAGGTACGGTAAAAGAAGTTCCGACAAGAGACCAGATCGATGTTCCGGTAAATGAAGTGTTAATTGTCGAGTTGTACTCAAAATAATTAATTGCGTATTGCATATTTCAATACTTCGATATAGCAAGGTGTACTTGTTATGCGATGATAAGGATTGCAATATGCAATGCCGGCAAGATCATTTTTATGTAAATTATCTTGTCCGATTGAATTATTATGCGTAATAATCAACTCAAATAACCCAGAAGGAGGGTCCTGTTGTGTTTGATTTTGAAAAACCCAAAATAGAGATTGCAGAAATTTCCGAAGATAATATGTTTGGGCGTTTTGTAGTAGAACCTTTGGAGAGAGGCTATGGTACCACGTTAGGTAATTCTCTCAGAAGAATTATGCTTTCATCCTTACCCGGTTCTGCTGTAAGCCAAATAAAGATTGACGGTGTTGTTCATGAATTTGGTGTAATTCCTTGCTGCAAGGAAGATGTCACTGAGATTATCATGAATATTAAAAGCTTAGCAATCAAGAACACAAGCGATACGAATGAACCTAAAACCGCATATATTGAGGCGGAAGGCGAAGTTGTAGTGACAGCAGGGGATATACAGGCTGACCCGGATATCGAGATACTCAATCCTGATCAAGTGATCGCAACCTTAAGTGGTGGCCCGGATAGCAGACTCTATATGGAGTTAACTATTACGAATGGAAGAGGGTATGTCAGCGCAGATAAGAACAAAAATGATGATTTGCCTATTGGAGTAATCCCGATTGATTCCATTTACACACCAGTAGAACGTGTTAATCTGTCCATAGAAAATACTCGTGTAGGCCAGATCACAGATTTTGATAAACTTACCTTGGATGTATATACAAACGGAACGCTTGCACCGGATGAGGCAGTAAGCTTAGCTGCCAAAGTTTTAAGCGAGCATCTGAATTCCTTTATCGATTTATCAGAAAATGCGAAAACAGCTGAGATCATGGTTGAAAAAGAAGATAATGAAAAAGAAAAGGTACTTGAGATGAATATTGACGAACTGGAATTATCCGTTCGTTCCTATAATTGCTTAAAGAGAGCCGGAATTAATACCGTTGAAGAGCTTACAAATAAGACGGCGGAAGATATGATGAAGGTAAGAAATCTGGGACGTAAGTCTTTAGAAGAAGTACTTGCAAAATTAAAAGAGCTTGGTTTGTCCTTAAGCCAGAGCGAAGATTAAATAGATTTCGTAAAGTTACAATGATTCAAAGGAGGGAATGAAATGGCAGGTTATAGAAAGCTTGGAAGAACGTCTAGCCAAAGAAAGGCTTTACTGAGAAACCAGGTTACGAATTTACTGTACCATGGCAAAATCGTTACTACAGAGTCCAAGGCAAAAGAAATTCGTAAGATTGCTGAAAGCATGATTGCGCTTGCTGTAAAGGAAAGAGACAATTTCCAGACGGTTACGGTAACAACAAAAGTTGCCCGCAAAGATAAAGATGGAAAAAGAGTAAAAGAAGTAGTAGATGGTAAGAAGGTTACCGTTTTCGATAATGTAGAGAAGACAATTAAGAAGGACAGCCCATCCCGTCTTCATGCAAGAAAACAGATGATGAAGTTCCTTTACCCGATTACCGAAGTTCCCGCAGAAAATGCCGGAAAGAAGAGAAACACCAAAGCAGTTAACTTATCTGACAAGCTGTTCGATGAAATCGCACCGAAATATGCAAACCGTAACGGTGGTTACACAAGAATCGTAAAGATCGGACCTCGTAAGGGTGATGCAGCTATGGAAGTATTAATTGAGTTAATCTAATAAAATATAAGATTTAAGTAAAAAAAGTTTGCGACAGCAAACTTTTTTTTACTTACTTACTTGTTTGCTTGCTTATTTCTTTATCTATTTCTTTTCTTGTTACTGTTCACACCCGACATGTATACCATGTTGTGATTTCGACAAATGTATCCGATTCGGAGACGCTTTCGCTTAGTTGCGTTACGTAGCGGTACATAAAGCTCCAA
>DOWG01000045.1:1135-13581 GCA_003519685.1 Lachnospiraceae bacterium | reverse complement strand
TCCTTTTCGTTCCCTGTACCTTGGCATTTACGATTCCCTTATCTATTTGCAGGTCCACCACGGCTCCACTTCGAACATAACTTTTTCCCCGTCCAATCCGATTCGAATAATCTGCATATCTTTCTAGGTTATCATTCCAAGCCTTCCCCCACCAGGTTTTTGCAATCGTTCTTCCCTCAATAATAACCGGTGATAAATCCGAATTATTTTTCTTAAGTCTTTTTGCCGCATTCCCTGCCAGCCTGGCTCGTTCCGCTGCGCTCATATAGGGTTCAAAATACTTTGACATATCCTATCACTTCCGTTCTAAAGTTCAGATTCTTACACAATTATCTGCTATTCATCAATCCATACGAAACAGGTTCATAATTTCCTGATTACTTAATTCCGTAATCCAAGCCTCCTTACCGGAGCTGATTACATCCTCTAATAACTGTTCTTTATCCATTATCATTTGATCAATCTTTTCTTCAATCGTTCCGTCTGCAATCATCTTGTATACAAATACATTCTTTCTTTGGCCAATACGAAAAGCCCTATCCGTGGCTTGGTTCTCCACCGCAGGATTCCACCAACGATCGAAATGTATGACATGATTTGCTGCAGTTAGATTCAGTCCCACTCCGCCAGCTTTTAAGGATAATACCATAAATGGTACGTAAGCTTCCCCATTAAATTGCTCCACCAGTTCTGTCCGCTTTTTCGGTGGGACACTTCCGTTTATAACCAAACCTTTTCTATGGAAAATCTGCTCCAGAAATGCTGCAAGAGGTTCCGTCATTTCCTTAAATTGTGTAAATACCAGAACCCGTTCTCTTTTTTCATAGATCGTCTCACACAGTTCCTGAAGGTGAAGGAACTTTCCACTAGCTTCCGCTTTGTATTCTTGCTGACCGAGATATTGGTCAGGATGGTTACAAATCTGTTTACATTTCATCAATGCTGCTAATACCAGGCCTTTTCTTTCAATGCCGTCGGAAGTCTCCAGCTTCTGCTCCAGGCTTTTAACAAAACTACGATATAGAGCGATTTGCTTCTTCGTTAATGCAATATGTTCCTTAATCTCTATTTTTTCAGGCAGATCCTGGATAACTTTCTTATCCGTCTTTAACCGGCGCAGAATAAATGGATGAATCATATTGCGCAACCTCTGATAGTTTTTATTATTCTGTATCATTTTCTTACTAAAATCTCCAAACTCCTTAGCGCTTCCCAGCAGCCCCGGATTAAGAAAATCAAATAAAGACCATAGTTCAGATAATCGATTTTCAATCGGAGTACCTGTCAGGGCAATTTTCATACGTCCTTTCAGCTGTTTCATCGCTTTCGTCTGCTTTGTTCCCGGGTTTTTGATTGCCTGTGCCTCATCTAAAATAATCATATCCCATATAATTTGGCCAAATGTCTCATCCTTGGTAATCATTCCATAGGTGGTAATGGTAAGAAACTCCGGAAAAGGTGTCAGAGAACTGCCTTCCGTTATTTCTTTTTCCTTTTTCCCGTGTTGAATCTGAAAGGGCAGTTCTGGAGCAAACCGTTTCAATTCTTTTTCCCAGTTTCCCAATAAGGAAGCAGGAACAATTAATAAGACATGGCCACCGGTTTCTGTACGGCATTTTTCCATAAGCGCAATCACCTGAACGGTCTTGCCTAACCCCATATCATCCGCCAAGCAGGCTCCAAATCCTAGATGCCTCATATAGGAGAGCCAAGTAACACCGGTATTCTGATAGGGACGCAGCTGTGCTTGAAAGCTTTTCGGTAAAGATTCAGACTCTATAGCAGATGGATTGTCCAGAGTTTTTCTCAGCTGTTTCATCCATATACCATTGGTCACTTGAACATTATCCTCTTCCACTGGAAGATCAAATATCTGTTCCGGATTTAATTCTAAACGCATAGCTTCCGCCAGTGTCAGTGATTCCTTCTCATAATAATCTGCAACTTTCTCATAGGCATCCAATATATGCTGAAGCTTTTCATAATCTACTTCAACCCATTTTCCTTTGAGTAAGGCTAGTCCTTCGGAAGCCATTAACAATTCCTTTAATTCTTCTACTGTAATATTTTCACCATCAAAACTTAGTTTTGGCTGAACGGATATCAGGGAATCAAGACCAACATAAGATGGCTTTTTATCTCCGATAGAGACGGTAAATCCGATCGATCGATTCTTTTTCTTCCACCAATTTGGCATCCGGCATAGGATACCTGCTTCCTCATAAAGCGGAATCTCCTTTAAAAATGTATACGCTTCACTTGCTGTTAATTTCAGAGGATAAAACAGCTCTCCTGTCTCCATAAGTCCCGCGATTAAATTACTCTTGTCGGCTGCCCTTCCCAAAGACGCCATTAATTCCAACAGCTTCTTTTCCTCATTTTTGTATTCTTCTAAAGCGTACTTTAGCGGTACATGACGAACATATTTTCCATTATCACTTCTAGAATAGGTCGCCATAAATGCAAATGGAAGCTCATCCTTTGGATTCTCCACCAGATGAAAGAAAATACGGCCGGGTACCCGAATGTTCTGATTCTTTTCCGTCAGATACATCTCTACCGTACCGTTATATTGCTTTATCTCTTGCCTATATACATCATTTAATTTCTGCCATATTCCTTCCATCCAATCAGCTGTAACATACTCAGAACCCGGAATAAATGGAACGGTATTTAAAAATTCTTGTAAATCGTCTAACTCAAGCTTGACTCTTAGGTTTTCACGAAGAATTTCAAGTTCCGGAGCTTTTAAAAGTGTTTTCTGAAACAAGTCAGACAATCGGTACAGAAAAGTGAGAGAAACCGAGTACCATTCCTTTTGCTCTTGAAAGCTCAGCTGTAACAATGCTTGATACTTGTTCTGCTCAAAGCTCTCCCTTAAAGCCATCTCCTCCGTACTTAATTCTGTATCCTCCATAATGTCCAACTGGAATCCATCCACCGTTATCATAAAATTTAATGGAGATATCTTACTTTTTGCCATGCTTTCCTTCCCAACCACAATCCAGCCGCCAAATTCCTAACAAAAATCCTCTAAATCCCTGGAATACACCTGAATAGGGTACTATGTATTCGAATAATTCATAATTTTCTTCGTTTGATATTCGATTTCATTGGATAACACATCTCGGATCCCCATTGATCGGATCAATTCCTTGTGTTAGCATATTCATGATATGTTACTCTTTTATTAAAGATAATGTCGCTTACCTATTAATATCCTGCATTCTGTCTTTCTTCCGCTTTTTATCGATTTTCACGATATCTAATAGGTTATTGGGAACCTGAAGTACTGTGATTAGGAGACTCCCTGTAAATATGTAAGCCTTGTCACCATAGATACGGATGGAATCCGCTGTCTTGTTGGAGAAATAAAGCTTCGTAATCCATTTATTCAGTCGTCCCGTGGTCTCACCATGCTGTAACCCGTCCCGGTATACCTTTTCTACTATCCTGTCGATAGATTTATGATTAAGACCATTCCGCTTCCTGAGCCTGTCCCTGCCATGTTTGGTAGCACATGCCATCTATAATACCTCCCCTTATAAGTACATTGTCATCATCTTTTACCCTCTGATTTGGATTCCTTTTCTTTCGTGGCTGCCAATATATATTCATTTGCTTCCATGATGACATCCGGCTTCAGGCGTTTACGAAACAGCACCAATGTACTTACATCAATTGGTGGGTTTTCCTGATATCCGGGAAGGCCGACAAAATACTGATAATATGGGTTTTCTGTCAATTGCTCTACTAGTTCCCTGTCAGAATACTGATACTTTGTCTGTATGATCAGTGAACCAAGAGCCAGACGGAGTGGCTTAGCAACATTTCCGTTTTTACCTTTTAATAGTCTCGCATATTTGCGTTCGAACTGCTCCCACGGAATAGATGCCGCCATTTTGATCCATCTATTATTAGGATCCATATAAAGTCCTAACGGTTGGTTGAAGCTCAGAAAATCATTTTGAGAATTATCAGTAGTTTTATACACGACTTTTGCCTCTTTTCATAATGAAATATTTGTTATAACTGCAAGAAAAAGATGTTGGATTATCTAAATACCTTGCATATATTTTACCACAAAACGTCGTAAAAGTCAGTAAAATCAATCTGGTTATACATCTTTGTTTCCGTAAGAAATACTGTTACATTATTAGAGAAAAAATATAACGAAGGCAAACATGAAAAAGCTGCTAAAATAGCGGGTTTTAATGAATTTCCCAGGATTATTTATGTTAGAGTAAAAGAAGTCTATCAATAAAAGCTAAAAATTTAGGCCGGGCATATATCCCGGCCTGTTTACTATGCTTAAAAACTGGTTTGAATTACTTCGATCTTTACCCGAAACTCTTCCCCCGGCTTGATATCAATGTAAAATGGCACAGCCTCAAAACCGCCTACTGGGTTAAATATACGATTGACTTCTTTTTTAGTTGGTTCTTCCTCTTCCAAGGACTTTTTCTTCGCAAATCCCTTTAAAATTTTCAAATTACAATCCGAGATGAGATGAATCATTCCTTTTTGAGTCTCTATGTAATATTTATTCTCACTTAATTCTTTGACTGCATTTCCGCTTTGGGATATCACAGGTATATAAAATTTGGCATTTTGTGCACTGGTATGTCCCTTGATTACAATTTCCGTATCATTAAGTTCATATTGGATCTGATACGGCTCATTCCCCTGCTGCCTGCCATCAACCAGTTTTCCAATAGCTGTAACAACAACTTTATCATTGTCCTTGTACTCAACGGTTGCAGATTTATCATTAATATTACGATAGTAGGTATTCTCTTGTAATACTTCAATCCGGGGTGTTAGACAAATATCTTTAGTATAGTTGGGAAGCTGCATGTTGTTGGATTCCACCAGGTAATATTTGCTCATGGTACCTGCAAGTACCGGCCCTATGGTTTTACTCCATAACATTGTAATTGCACCACCAGTAGCATGCCCTTCCTCGCTGTATTCAAAATCATAATCAGAAACCGTCATCCGCCAATCACCCTTGGCAATTAAACCGACATGAATTGATGGAAAATACCTGATTCCTTCAGCCGTTTCCCTGGGAAGTTTCACACTATGACTTGGTTCTATCCCATGTTCCAGCATGATAGCAATTGCCTTGGCGTGGCAGAATGTATGATGTACACAGGGCGGTTCCCCTGCACTGTAATACATAGGTCCACCGTACAACAACCCATCATGGGTACATTCCCTAAGTAACAGGGTATTCCGATATACCGCCTCACCAAATAAAGGATTTCTATCCGCAAGCAGGCCATAACCAGCCTGACAGCCGTCTGAGGTACGGCTACCCCAATAACTCCATTTATTATTCCTGGTTCCCCAGCTATTATCCCAGGCTCCATCAGGAAGCATAAATAAAAGGTGAGTCTCCATGGATTTCATAACCATTTCCAAAACTTCTTCATCTTCATAATACAAAGCGTAGGTAAGCAGACCGGGCAGGGATTCTTCCACATTATAGCCTAAATCCACAGGCCGGCAACCCTTCTCTGATATTCCGTCATTGGGTTTTCCTTCCCCAAATAGCAGACCTTCTTCCGTAAAATAGCTAAGAGCTCCATGGGCTAATTTACGAGCCTTATCGGCATATTTATCAGCCTTCAGCAGCTTATATGCTATGGTCATTGCAGCTGCACAGGTTAAGGGATAATTAATATTGCCTCCGATTTTTTCAATTTTGGTCAACAAGTAATCGATTGATGTCTGAAAACGCTTGAGCCATAAGGTTCGGGTTTTAGAGTCCAATAAATCGCCGTGATAATATAACGCTTCTCCCAGCTGTATGGAAGCGAAAACCGTAATTCCTTTCCAGTCACTGTTGGTATCATTATTGTAACTGCCATCTGGTCTTGTCATGTTCTCTGACCAATGGAACAGTAATTTAGCACATTCCAGATATTTATCCTCTCCGGTTCTTGCTGCCATATACATCATAGGAAAAATAGCGTCTCCGCAGCGTCCATGGATTCTAGCACAAGAGGGACACATAATCCCTCCGTATAATTTTTTATTCTTAATTTCAGTCACCTGGAGTCTGATTAAAGTATCACACCAATCTTTCAGTAATTCAAAATACATAACCTCACTCCTGTTCTGCAGAATTATCTTCTAATAGTGTCTTATGAAGTCTTACTTATAGACTTACAATGACTTCCTTGTCCTGATAATTTATTGTTATCGTATCTTTTTCTGCCCTGATACTAGGTTTATTCTCCAAATAGGTGTGACTATCTTCTGACTTATCTGCCATAACCGCAGTCACAATCATACCTTTCTTCGCAACCTGCAAACTTTGGGCTGCAGGCGCAAATTTGCGTGTGAAAGATTTATCTTTCACACTACTCCAATCTATGTATTCAATATACTTTTAAGGGCTTCCATTGATTCACATATCTTACCAGAATGTCTTTGCATCCTTAAGCAATCTCGTAATTGCTTCAAAATAGAAATAATCACCCCAGATAACACATTCCTCAGCTCCATCACCGCGATGATAAACCCCTTCCGTTAAGAATCCGTTGGATTCTTTTATACCTTTTGTACTGTAGTTCTCAAAAAGTGATTTTATCATTGTATACACGATGCTATGATAATACTTTTTATCCTCTTCCCCAACAAACTGGCATAGTTCTAACAAGCCACAGCAAAAGATGGCAGCTGCTGAGGTATCTTTAATATCCGGATTATTGTCCGTAAAATGAAAATCCCAATATGGAACAAAGTCTTTTGGTAAATTCTCGATAAATACTCGTGCAGTTTCCTTCGCAATATGTAAGAACTCTTTATCCTTGGTATAGCGATAGGAAAGAATGAATCCATATACTGCCCATGCCTGGCCTCTGGCCCATGTAGATTCATCTGCATAACCCTGATGGGTCTTACCACAGACAGCTTCACCGGTTTCCGGTCTCATAAGATAAGTGTGATATGTGGAGAAGTCCTTTCTTACAAGGTATTTTGCTGTTGTTTTTGCATGGTTATATGCAATATCATAATTCTTTTGATTACCGGTCCAGTATAGTAATGGCAGATTTAGCATTGTATCGATGATAATTTTTACATCAGGATAAGATACTCCCATTTCTCCCCAAGCCTGAATATACTGCCCTTTTTCGTTATATCTTTCTGTGAGTACATCCGCTGCCAAATGAGCTAGATCGTAAGCTCTTTTACTACCGTTTAATTGATATGCAGCCACACAAGAAAGGGTATATAAAAAGCCCAGATCATGACTGATGTGTCTGCGATTTACAATTCTGTCTTCAAAGCTATCAAGATATGATTCCTGATGGGACAGATATTTTTTATCACCAGTCATCTGGTAAGCCAAATAACAAATCCCAGGGAAAAACGATGATGTCCATAAAGTGTTATTCTCTGCCGAATAAATATTATTCTTGCTGACATGAGGATACTGATTTATAAATACATTGAGCCCCAATTCCAGCTTTTTTAATATTTCCTGTAATGCATCTTTATAAAGTTTTTTTTCATTCATCACATCAGTTTTGTTCTGATCCATCAGAGTTCCTCCATTATTTCATATTACTATCATACTTATTTATGTGATTCTGTTTCAAAATAACTTTTACGCTTTTACAGCTCCGATTAATACACCCTTCGTAAAATATTTTTGAAGGAAAGGATATACACATAAGATTGGTACTGTTGCAACTACAATGGTTGCATACTTAATTGTCATACCGACCGATTCCTGATCAGCTGCACTAACACCCGCCGCCATAGCTCCAACATCGTTCTGCATTAAAATTTCTCGCAATATTACCTGCAACGGATAGAGTTCTCTTTTCCTGATAATGGTTGATGCCCAGAACCATCCGTTCCAGATCCCCACACCATAATACAAAACCATAACTGCTATGATAGCTTTTGAAAGCGGCAGAATAATAAAAAATAATATTCTTAGGTGACCCGCTCCATCAATTTCAGCTGCTTCAGTCAGACTCTCTGGTAAGCTTTGAAAGGAAGTTTTTAGGATGATTAGATTATAGGTATTCACCATAAATGGAATAACAAGTCCCCACAGGGTATTTGTCATATGTAAATCTTTTAATGTCAGATAAAACGGAATCATACCACCGGAAAAAAACATAGTGAATAGAATCATCATCATAATCGGTTTTTTTAAGAGTACTCCCTTACGGGATAAAAAATAGGCACCGATCGAAGTCATTATAATATCTAAAAACACACCAGTTACTAATATAAATAAGGTATTTACATAACCCCGGAGTATCATTGGGTTCTTAAAAACCTTCCGATAAGAATCCAGAGAAAATCCCAAGGGTGCTAATAAGATTCCGCTATGTTGAGTAAGTAAGCTACTATTACTGATAGAAGCTACCACTACATACCAAACCGGATATAGACAAATGATCATAATACAAGTCAATAATATATAGTTAAATCCGGAAAATATAATTTCTCCTTTTGACCTTTTAATCTTCATACCTATCCTCCCTACCACAAACTTGTTTCACTAAGCCGCTTGCTCAATTTATTTGTAATGGTTAAAAGTATTAAATTGATAACAGAATTAAATAGCCCGATTGCAGTAGAATAGCTCCAATTCTGTTCCAATAAACCAATTCGATATACATAGGAGGATATAATATCTGCCGTTTCATAAGTAGACGGATTATATAATAATATAGTTTTTTCATAGCCTATACTCATGAGAGAACCTATTTTCAATATCAACATGACGATAATGGTTGGCATTATGGATGGAAGTGTAACATAAATTAACTGTTTGAACTTTCCTGCTCCATCAGTCATTGCAGCTTCATAAAGCTGACTGTCAACGCCGGAAAGTGCTGCCAGATAAATAATGGATCCCCAGCCTACCTCCTGCCAGATGTCGGATATAATATAAATCGTCCGGTATAAATGAGGATTTTGTAATAATGGAGACCTTTCTCCTCCAAAAAATACAATAATATCATTAATAACACCGGTGGTCATGGTAAAGTTCACAATCATACCGGTTACCACAATCAAAGAAATGAAATGCGGTAAATAGGTTACCGTCTGAGTAAGTTTTTTAAATTTATTATTTCGTACTTCATTTAAAAGTAATGCTAATATAATTGGCGCGGGAAATCCGAATATTAAGGAATAAACGCTAAGTAACAATGTATTTTTAAGAAGTCGTTTAAAGTATACACTATTAAAAAAACGAATAAAATTTTCTAATCCAACCCAAGGACTTCCTTCAATTCCGAGTGTTGGTGTGTATCTTTTAAATGCAATGATTGCACCATACATGGGTTTATATTTGAAAAGCAGATAAAATATAAAAACTGGCAATACAAGAAGGTATAATGAATAATTCTTACGCATATCCTTCTTGATTCTATAGAGCAAGCCTTTTGGCTTCATAAACTAAAACCGTCCTTTCCCTTTCAAGTTAAAGTAACTGCCCCAAACCCGGTTTCCGGAAAAGTCACCAGGTATTGGGGCAGAGTTTTTTAATGCATATTAATATTAACGGGACTTATAACGCGCTAATGAAGCATTCTGAATTTCCAAGGCACGATCCAGACCCATGCTTTCGATAGTGCTTACATAATCATCAAATTTATCAAGGCTTTCATCTCCGAATATGAATTTTAAAGTCATCTCATCTCGATATGTATTAATTTCATTCATGATGAAAGAGATTTCCTGACTTTCTTCAGAGTTTGGAGAAATCGGCGGAATCTTATGTGCTGCAGCATTTGTTGCACCCCAAATTTGGTTTGATACTTTTTGTGAAGCAATCATGTAATACTGTTCCAAGTAACGCTTATCCTGCACAAATGGTCCATTATAATTACCACGGATATATGCGGAAAGTGATTGTGCAAGAGGCCAACCATCAGGATTATTTAATACCTGACTGGTATAAGTAGGATATCCATCTACCATTGTATAGGATTCTCCTTCGATACCGAAGTTAAATAGCATATGACCCGCTTCACTATAATCGTAATCCAGTAATCTTGCAGCTATCTCTACATCATCACAGCTGGTTGTAATTGCGACACCACCCTGATTTGGATATCTGTTCTCGATTTGGCCCATTTCGGGTTTATCGCCTTTGTTAAGTGTAGGATAAGGAGCTGCTACCAACATATAATTCGGATCTGTAGCTTGTGCTGCATTGATCCATACGCCCATACGGCTTCCTGCCCATCCAATGGATGCTCCGGCACTTCCGTTGGTCATCTTAGCACTTACCTGATCCAGAGCCAAAGTAGCTAAATCCTGATCAATTAGGCCTTCTTTATACCACTGTGCGAAGGTAGCAAGGAAATCTTTATATCCAGGTTCTACTGCACCAAAATGGATTGTGCCATCTGAATTCAAGTAGAAATTTTTTGAGGTATTAAATGCATACGTAAAGGGATTTTCTTCTGTTAAAACACCCATGGTATATTCATAGGAAAAAGGTGAGGTAGCGCCCTTCTCTTCCTTGAATCTAGTAAGAACAGTATGCCATTCGTCAATCGTGGTTGGAACTTCAAGATTCAAATCCTTAAGCCAATCTTCACGAACCATTAAACCTATGGTATTACATAAAACCTGGTCTCCTCTTATAAAAGGAAATACATAATAATGTCCTTCATCAGTTTTGATCATCTTGTCAATATCAGGATTTGCTTTTAAATAAGCCATCAAGTTTGGACAATATTGTTCGAATACATCATTTAAAGGAATGATTGCATTATCGCTGATAGCCTTTTCCGGGCCACCGGGATAATTCATCCATGGATACTCCATCATATCCGGAAGATTACCATCGGCTAACAATAAGCTGAATTGTTCTTGATCCTGACCTGCCGGGGGATGTTGGAATTCAATCTGCACGCCGGTTTGTTCCATCCATGCTTTTGCAAAAGGTGTTTCACCAAGGTTTGAAAAGTTCGGAGAAACATTTTGATTTAATGTTCCCCAATAGGTTAAGGTTTTATCTGTATTCATCGGGTAACTGAATTCTACCTCAGTCACTCCTTCACTTGTTTCAGTACCTTCACCTTGAGTATTTTTAGCTGTATCTTTACTACTACTACTATTACTACCACCACTACTACTGCAACCTACTAACGATAATATAACAATTGTTGCGACTGTCATCAAAGCAAGTAATTTTCTTTTAACCATACAAGAATTTACCTCCTCATATAATGCTTTCCTACATTGATATCTGTTGGACTGATATCTGTATAACAGCTTTTTATCGTGATCACGTAAGTACATTATATGCCTAAGCTCGTCAGGAATAAATATTTAAAACTTTAAAAGCATGTCAATAATCTACAATTTGGAATATACAATTTTTAAGAGTATACGAAAAACTTCAAATTCAGAATTTAAATTTTATTAGTGCATAATCAAAATTTAGAATTCAAGTTGAATTCTGTTGGTTTATAGCATTTTTTGCATCTGTCCCGGGGTTATCCCAGTATTCCTTTTAAAAACTCGGATAAAGGCACCGCTGTTTAAAAAACCGACTCTCTGAGCTGTTTCAACTACGCTGATCCCTTCTTCTAGTAATTTCTTAGCTTCTTCTATTCTAACTGTATTGATATACCCCAGGAGACTCTCTCCTGTCTGCTTTTTAAATAATGTAGAAATGTAAGCCGGAGTAATATCAAAATGGAGACCGACCAGAGATATATTTAAATCAGGATCCTGATAATTCGAATTAATGAAATCCATGATTTTTCTACTGAGCTGATTGTTATTTTCATGTTTGCTCTGTGTTTCTAAAATTTTCTTACATATAAGTTCTACAATCGTACGAAACCTGTCTTTGATAACATTCAACGGAAGTTTAGCCGATAGCTTTCTTGAAATATCCATATCCGTAAATACATTTCCACAACCGCTTAAATCAGCGGCTTTCAATAAAGTGCCCATCATATCAAAGATAAGACATCGGCAGATGTCTATAGATCGTTTGTTATCGCTATAGTTAATATCTATTATCTTAAAGATATTCTCTTGCGCAGCAGCACTATCTCCTATCTTAATGGTGTTGATAATTTTTTGCTCCATCTCAATAGGATAATAATATTTTATCTGGAGATTTTTAATATCATCATACATAATGATATCCGCCTCAAGTAGCTGAATATACTCCGCTGCCTCACTTGCAGCGACAAAGGAACTATGAATACCTTCCATTCCTTGTTGGATATCTCCGATTAAAGCAACTGCTTGGAAGCCAAAATTATCTGTAACCAATTGCTGCAGGGAATAAATTGATTCCTTTAATATATCGATTAGATTCATATCCTCATCCGGTAAATTAACGATAACTGCTACTTTATCACCAATTTCCGTAAGTTCAATATTAAAATGATCACTGGCAATCTCCTCAAATATATTGGATACGATAAATTTAT
>DOWG01000045.1:0-1030 GCA_003519685.1 Lachnospiraceae bacterium | reverse complement strand
GTATCCATACGTTCTTTAAATATATTTTCTGCTTCTTCCTTCAACCACTGATACTCATTTTTCTCTTGATTTACCGACCTGCTGGCCTGCCCTCGGAATAGGTCAACAATACCCTTAAGAGGATTATAATTAGATTTCGCAAGAAAATAGGAAAAATAAGCACCTACTAAAATACAGATAAATAAGCCGATCAAACTAAAATTATGGATACTCTTCGCACTTTTCTGAATTAAATCATTTGGTGTCATACACACATATTTCCAGTCAATCATATCGGAACCTTCGACGGAAACGACATAGCGCTCTCCCATAATATCTTTATAAAAATGATCATCATCCTGAAGGTTTTTATAGTCCAGATCATCCGCTAATTCCTTGTACTGGTCCGTATTAATAACCTCATTGCTACCGTTCATAACAAAAATACGTAAGCTTTCATCCCATTTCATATTCTCAACTATTTTCTGGAGATTACGCTGATTTACGGCAATTACAATCATACCCGAGTCTTGTCCACTTACTGTGACTAACGTTTTCATGGTAAACAGCAGAATTGTTTCCCCGTTCAGCTTATGTATTAGCACAATTTTTTTGAAATAATCTTGTTTCATAAGCTCTTCAAACTTTACAAAATCATATTCGCTATTTTCATAATATAAATGATAATACAGCTCACCTGACATATTACCCTTTATACTGGATACCGTTCCGGTATTATTAAAATAGATAAAAATATCTTCGATAAATTCATCCGTCATATTTAAATTCTGGAGTGTGTCCACCAAATGATATAATCTGATCTGGTCTTTCGAAGTAAAACAATTCTTAATAATCGTTGCATACTGAACATCCGCATCTAACGCAACACGGTTAAGCATCTTATCAATTTCGTTTATATGATTATCAATTTCCGATTTCACGGAACTCATTAATACATCATTCATTTTATTGGACTGATTTATTGTAGTTTTCAAAGAATATGTATAGATTCCAATACTTAAGATGATTGGAATACCTAATATTAATAAAT
>DOWG01000184.1:4623-4923 GCA_003519685.1 Lachnospiraceae bacterium | reverse complement strand
CCGATTCGGAGACGCTTTCGCTTAAGCTTCATTACGTAGCGGTACATAAGGCTCCAAAATACGGAGCTAAAGTACCGACGAATGCAAATACTCCTTATCGGATATCATTTGTCGAAATCATATATAGACTTTATTGGGGTGTGAACAATAACACTGCATGAATCAATTCCTGGGATACCGATGGAAAATAGTTTCTTAAGGCAGCTTATTTTTCTACGACAACTTGAAGCAAGGGGCCTCTGCCGGCCTTATTGGTTCCCCATACTTTAATCTTATCGCCTGCTTTTGCCTTGGGAATCT
>DOWG01000184.1:3598-4589 GCA_003519685.1 Lachnospiraceae bacterium | reverse complement strand
GCGCCTGCCGCTATGGTGTTCACCTGCGGCTGATCCGGTGCTGCTTTCACAAACTTTGCGGTAAGAGGATCACTGGTTCCGGTTACATTGGTTGCAGTAATATTCATCTCGGTGCCTGATATCTCTCGGTCGATTTCAAGCGTATAAATATAGCGGTCGTTTTCTTCCTCGTACATATACTCCGAGGTAACATAGGTTTTCTTACCGATCTTCAAGGTGATTTCACAATCCTTATTGGCAATAACCTGTACCTGCTTATCCGCATTCGTTACTTCTTTTACCAGAACCGGCGGCTCCGGTCTGCCCGGTAATACCTCTGCTTTGTTGGCCGTGAGTATTTTACCATCGGCAAAACGTACCATCACATAGATCTTGGTACCCAATTCCAGTTTATCCTCCAGACGATATTTGTATCTTCCGAAGCTATCCGTTTCGAGTAAATATAAGCTATTGGTAAAAGTCGTCGACTCCGGCTTAACAATCGCCAGATAAACCGTCTGANNGTCAGAGTCGTCGAATTGGTTTTCACGTAACTCTCGATATCCTTTACCACAATCTCGGTCGGATAACTTGTTCTCGCGGATCCATTCTTATAATCGGTAGTAGTTACCGACAGTACCTGGCCTGCCTGCAGCTGATCCCTAAACTGAAAAGTAAATTTGCCTTCCTTATCCGTCTTTGTGGTATACGTTTTATCGCCGATTTTTAACGTCATATCATAATTTGCCTTGCCGGAGGGTACATACCCGGTCAGGGTTCTTTCAATATTACTTATCTCATATAATTGCGGAGCATTCGGCACTACCTCAATCACCTTTGCAGTCTTAACCCTGCTGTTTCGGGATACATGATCCAGATTATAGATCGTAACCGACTTACCCGCTTCCAATTTCGGTATATATAAAGCATAGTATCCGGAAGCTGTAGTTTCAAACTTCGTCTTCACAATAGTATAGGACGGATCATAGATTTCCGTATTTGCTTCAAAGAG
>DOWG01000184.1:0-3529 GCA_003519685.1 Lachnospiraceae bacterium | reverse complement strand
CTTTCACTTTCCAGACCGTTTTTCTCATCAATGACATAAAATGTTACCGATGATCCGGAAGGCTGGGAAGGTAACGGATAAGCATATTTCCCGTTCTTGCCGATTTCCCCTTTGTACTCACCGGTATAAGCTTCAAATACGATAGTAGCTCCGGGTTCGCCGGTCCCTTTAATGCTGGACTTCCGGTTGGTATAGCTTTCTGCCGTAGGTCTTCCTAAGAGATCATCCCGGAAATTATCAATCACAATTTTCTTAATCGTCTTATTTCCATGAGCATCCTCAGCAAATATGCTGTAGGTTCCATTTTCCCATACCGTAAAGGTCCGGTTCGTTACCTTTCTCGCCGTTACCCATCCGCTGTAATCCAGATCATAATCTCCTTTCATATANNCCTGTCGGATTGGTAACTCCCGCAATTGCTATAATACTCGGTCCTTCCTCATCCTTATAGCTCTTCGGATAGGATGCGATATAGTAGCGGTATCCGTCCTCCTCGGTCAGATATTTCTCAAACCAGGGAGTCTCCTTAAACAACTCATGCGCATAGGCCGGTGTTTTTATCAGAAATTTATAACTTGGAGGAAAATCCACCTTCCAGTTATAGTCCACCTTCGGTAATATACTTCCTGACTTGGATAACTGCTCCACATAGTCTGCCAGAATAGCCTGACTGCGGTTAAAGCTCTTATAAACAATCTGCGTTTCAACGCCCCGGTTTGCAGCAACCGGTTTTGTAATTTTATTCGTGGCAATGATAAACTTCATATTATCCGTTACCTTTTTGCCATTGTAGGTAAGGCTCTTGATCCGCTCATTTACACTGATTTTATTACCGGAAATATCATATCTTGGCTCTACGGTCGGATTAATCACATAATCAATTCCGTCAAAGATATAGAAACTGCTCCAATCATTCAGCCATTCCTCCCGAAGCAGAGATTTCAGTCCGGTTTCCTCCATCAGCTTCGATATGGTCTTGTTCGACCAGTTATTATTAAAAAGAATGGTCTCATAGGCACTGGCTGACCACTCCAGCCACTCTTTCAGCTGTTTACCGGTAATGGTATAAAGATATAAGTAATTGTTGTAGGATTGAAGCTTTGCTAAATCCGCTTCGGTAATTTCATCTTTAATCGTAACAAAATCGTCAATCGATTCTGTACCATAGCTGTCATAGGTGGATGCGGCAATAATCGGATAATCCTTATATGCCGGAGCATTCTTTATTACATAATCCATAGCATAGTACATCTTCGCATTGTTGAGTAACTGAATTGCTGTATTATCCCCCAGTAATCCATAGTAGTTATGGATAATGGTTTCCTTCTCAACCTTGCCGATTACATCCGTACTATATGCCATAAGTTCATCATTCCAGCTGCCAAAAAGGGATGCGATTTCTTTATTTTCCTTTGTATTCTGATTGGTAACCTTACGTATCTCAGAGCTGCGGTCGGCAATCTTTACCTTGCCTCCCTTAACCTCCAGCGTTAAATCAACGACTCCGATTGCACTGCCGCGGCTTCCTGCCATAATCACATTTTTACCATTCATAAGGTAGGTCTTCTTATCTACATTCGGCAGCTTGTAATAGGGGGATGTCATATCGGTGGTAGGGAACACATTATGTTCATGCCCGCATACAACAACATCAATATCATCAATTTTCGTCAATGCATAGGCCACATTCTTAAAGTTCGGTTCCGGTGATTCCGGCCCGATGCCGGTATGGGACAGCGCGATAACAATATCCGCACCCATTTCCTTAAGTTTAGCCGCCTGTGTCTCAGCATTGGTAATCATATCCTCGCCCTTTAAAATACCGACATAGCTGTGAGTTTTACCTGTTAATGTAGGTATCGTCTGTCCGATAATGCCGATCTTCACTTCGACCGTTTCTCCTGATTTCGTTTTCATCTTCCGGGTGAGCAACATATTCTCATGGAAAGGATACTCCCCGTTCTTCGAATCCGTAATGTTGGATACCACGGTAATATCCATAAGACCGGTTCCGTTTAATTGATTCAGGATATACTCATATCCATAATCGAAATCATGATTTCCCAGGGTAATCGCATCGTACCCTACTTTCGCCATTGCCTTATAAATCGGCTGCATTTCATTATAGTATTTAGAATAGATATACTCTGTCGTATAATCAAACAAAGTATCCCCGACGTCTAATGTAACTGTATTCTCTTTGGGAAGCTCCGCTTTCGTTTTCTGAACCAAATCAAATACTCTGGCCAGACCTCCACTACTATAATCCTCATTCGATTCATAATTTGTACTGTTAAGCTGCCCATGAATATCGGTCGTACCGATAATACGCATATCTACCGTTTGCGTTTTCTGCTCTGCAGCAATTGCTGTTCTTAAATTAGCAGCTCCAAGCAGCACAGCCGCAGCAGTGAAAGTGGTAATCAAGCAAAATATTTTTTTCCCTTTTTCTTTTCTCTTTTCCATTTTCTCTCCTTGCTAATAAAAGCTGCCGCAACGTATACATCGTCGGGATCCCTTGTAGACCGCAAATCCAGATTTGATCGACGTGTATTGTGCAACAGCTTAATTTATACATTATAGTCTCCATTGCCAGTGTATCACATCCTGGGACTATAATAAATATCTAATAAGGCAAAATAATGGCAGAAATGTTAAGAAATACTTACTAATTGATTAATTACCGGTTTCATCAGCTCCATCATACGATCGGTCTGATCGGTTAAGTATAGGTATCCGATCAGCGCTTCCACCCCGGTTGCCATGCGGTATTCCACGATACCGGCGTTTTTTGCCGAGGTGAAGGATTTGGCATTTCTTCCCCTCTTATAGACGGATATCTCCTCCTCGGTAAGCATTCCCTCAATCTTATGATAATGCTCTGCCTGTGCCGTCGCCTGCACGAGCTTTGTTACCCGCTTATGAAGCTTATTCACCGGTGCATTGCCCTGCTCCACGACGGAGGTCCGAATAATCAGATCATAGACCGCATCTCCGATATAAGCCAGCGTCAATGGGGAAAATGATTTGATATCCGTATTCGGAAGATGAAACGTATCTTTCAAATAGCCTGCAAAAGAGGTATCTGTCTTCTTATTATCTATTTCCTTTTCCATTTTACGCCCTCTCTGGTATCCTCAAGCAGGATTCCCTTTTCTAATAGCTGATCACGAATCTGATCCGCCAATGCAAAGTTCTTATTCTTTCTTGCCGTCTGGCGTTCCTCGATGAGCTTATCGATCTCCTCCTCCAGCAGCTCCTCCTCCTGATGTACTTTTATCCCTAAGATATCGCATAAAGCAATAATCTTGTCCTTAACATACTGAACAAATGCTTTGCTGCTGTTTCCTTTGCAATTGGTATTGGCAAGCTTTACAATCTCGAAGATCGCAGCGATCGCATCTGCCGTATTCAAATCATCCTCCATGGATTGATTGAATTTTTCCTGAAGTGCATCCGTTTCCTTCATGAATTCCGTTTCCTCTGTTGCAGGGCTGCCCTCCTTCAAGGTGCCGGATTGCAGTAGAAA
>DOWG01000173.1:5377-7257 GCA_003519685.1 Lachnospiraceae bacterium | reverse complement strand
GGCTTTTTACACTCAAATCATAGATTGAATAAATTTTAAATTAATTTTTATCGCATGTTTGCACTTCAAGATATTGGAAATAATTGTATACAGGAGGTGTATTTATGGTAGCGTTTATCAAGGATTATAATCTGGATTCAATAAAGAAAAAATTGATCCTTCTATATCTTTTAAATGTCATTGACATATTTATGACCCTGCTGCTCTTAAGAACCGGGCTGTTTCGCGAAGTAAATTTTATCATGGCAAAGCTGGTGGAAATTCCTTTCGCCAGTCTTCTATTTAAAATTATTTTCCCGGCATTTATACTCTATTACTTATACACTGAAATAAAGAAAACAGCCAAATCCGAGGATCAGAAACCGGCACAGGTTTACCAGGAGTTGAAGATTTCTAATATTAGCATTAATCTGTCCATTTTAATTTATGTCATTGTCGATCTGACCCACCTTATATGGACCGCTTTGCTTCCCTACATCTATACAATTGCCTGAATCCGTGTAAAATGACCGACCGACGCAATAGATATCCAAAGCGCATGATATCCCATTTGAATTCAAAGAGATACCATGCGCTTGTCTTATCTATGTTAAGAAATCCATAAACATCTAGGAAAAGCTATTCTTTTTTATTTTTTCTTCTGTCCGTATTTTTCAGCTATCTTGATCAGGAGCTCGACGCATTGATCCATCGCCTGTACGCAGGCATATTCCATCTTGCCATGGTGGTTATGGGAGCCTGTTCCAAGGTTCGGGCACGGCAGCTCCATAAAGGAAAGTCTCGACCCATCCGTTCCTCCGCGGACAGGCTCGCTGCAAGGCGTTCCTCCTAATTCCTTTACTGCTTCATATGCGGTTTCGATCAGATGCCAGTGCGGTTTAATTTTTTCTGCCATATTATAATATTGGTCTCTCATTTCCAACTGAACCGTATCTTCCCCGTATTTTTCATTTAGCTTCTTCGTGATCTGCTCAATTAAGGTCTTTCTCTGTTCAAGCTTTTCCAGGTCATGATCCCGGATAATATAATCGAGTACCGTCCGGTCTACATTCCCTTCCATAGAATTCAGGTGGAAGAAGCCTTCGTATTTTTCCGTATGCTCCGGCCTCTCATTTTCCGGAAGCATGGAATTAAACTCCATCGCAATCAGCATGGAATTCTTCATTTTATCCTTTGCAGATCCCGGATGTATATTGACACCTTCTATCGTCACTTTGGCGGAGGCTGCATTAAAAGTCTCATACTCCACCTCTCCAAATGCCGCTCCGTCAACCGTGTAAGCAAAATCAGCACCAAATCGTTTTACATCAAATAAATCGGCGCCTCGTCCGATTTCCTCATCCGGCGTAAATCCGATCTTAATCGTTCCGTGCTTGATCTCCGGGTTTTGCTGCAGTTTTTCCGCCATCGTAAGAATTTCTGCCAGTCCTGCCTTATCGTCTGCACCAAGCAGGGTCGTTCCGTCGGTAACGACCAAATCACATCCGACATATTTCTTAAGCGTATCAAATTCCTGCGGATTTAATACGATATTCTTATCCGCATTCAGAAGAATATCTCCGCCATCGTAATTTTGCACCAGCCTTGGCTTAACATTCTGATACGGAACATCCCTCACAACATCCATATGGCTGATAAATCCGATTACAGAACCGGACCAGTTCGGGGTGTTTGCTGCTATTGTACCAAAGACATATCCATTCTCATCCATTGCAGCATCTTTTATACCAAGCTGCTTCATTTCCTTCACCAGTGCCTTGCCAAATTCCAGCTGGGAAGGAGTACTTGGGCAGGTATCACTGCCACTTAGGGAAGCGGTTTCATATTTTGTATAATTGATTAATCTTTCATAAGCTCTCATATTTTTACCTCATTTCTAC
>DOWG01000173.1:0-5324 GCA_003519685.1 Lachnospiraceae bacterium | reverse complement strand
CAAATTCTTAATATCTGCCGGAAGCACCGCATATAATGAATAGTCAAGGATTGATTGTTAGTCGAGGAGGTAATGCTATGAATTATTCCAATAACAATATCAGTAATCGTAAGGATAATACCATGATTTTAAACGGACAGGGAAAAGTAACTGCCATTCCGGATATTGCCATTCTACGGATCGGCGTCCAAACAACGGGTGATAATTTAACTGAGGTACAGCAGGAAAATGCAAATCTTAGCCAGTCTTTCCTGGATGCAATTCAGCAGTTAGGTATTACGGACATCAAAACTTTCCAATATGTTGTCGAACATCTATATGATTTTGAAAATGGCACCCGAATCGATCGCGGTTATTCGGTTCGCAATATATACGAAATTCATGTAAGTGATATGGATATCGTTGGTTCCGTAATTGATACCGCAGTAAATGCCGGAGCCAATGTCGTGGATTTTATTAATTTTGAAGTGTCCGCCATCGATATGTATTATCAGCAAGCTCTCAACTTAGCAGTTCAGAATGCTTATCAGAAGGCAAATTCTATTTCCCATAACCTGGGCATCACGGTTAATCCCATTCCAGCCCGGATAACAGAAAACAGCGTAGCTCCCGTCCCGTTTTCCGCTGTGTTTTCCACAAGAGAAAGAACAGCTGTTACTCCGGTCGAACCGGGCACTCAGGATATTACGGCATCCGTAACCGTGGAATTTATTTATTAAATATTGATAAGAGTGTCATAAGTCACATAAAAAACCATGAACATGAATAGGACCGCATATATATAAGATCCTATTCATGCCAAAATCTTAAAATGACTTATGACACTCCTATCAATATAGATCCTCTATGCATCATGATAAGCTGCCCGAAGCAGTAAGCACTGCCAACTTTATAATACATCTTCAAAACGATCATCCCTTGTCAGCATCTCTCTTGCGTAAGAACACTGCGGAACGATCTTCTTATTCTCCCTGCGGGCATAATCTGCAACTTTCATAACCAGACTATGAGCAATCCCCTGTTTCCTATATTCCTCTTTTACAAAGGTATGGTCGATTACAATAGCATCCTCGCCCTTTGGCTGAAATGTTATGACTGCTATTGCACTGCCGATACTATCGCCGATATAAAATGCATTTTTTTGTTCCTTGATCTCCATATCAATATCCTTTTTATCATTTACTATCATTTTTCTCCTCTCTTTGCACATGTTTTCTGTGCATAATAAAGTTTGTAGATGCTATGCAGATGCAAACTTTATTTAATATTTGTTAGGCGTTTGCGAAACATCGATATTGTAGCTATTGTGTATACACAATTCATTCATCTTGAGAATTTCGCAATTCCCTATTAGTATTTGCAATAAAAGAGGATATTATGAATTCTTCTCTCCCTCGGAGATTACGCATTTTACATCAGATTTCATCGTTTTTACCCGTTTTACCAGCTTGGGAACTTCAAATAGCAGCATCGCTGCCCATCCTCCAAAGCATGCAAAAGCGATTCCGGAAAATCCAAGATACGGTATCAGAAGATAGGCAAGCAGGACGCGGAATAGCATCTGTACAAAGGTCGACTGCCAGGTTATATTCATTTCTCCCATTCCCCGGAAGAATCCCTGAATACCATTCGTATTCGCCGGAAGTATATATAAAAAGGCTATATAGGTCAGATATAAGACGCCCAGAGCAATGGACTTACTTTCCTCCGCAGAAAGAAACAATGACATAATCGGTCTTGCCGAAACCAGTACGATCGCTCCAATCACAATTCCATAGATATTTTCCAGCAGCAACCCGGTTCGCAGCCCCTTAAGGATACGCTGCTTCTTATCCGCGCCTCTGTTTTGTGCAACAAATGTAGTGACAGCGGCACCGATGCTCTGCTCCGGTGTAAAGGCAAAATCATCGATTCGGTTTACTGCATTAAATGCTGCGATACTTTCCACACCCAATGGATTTACCGCTCCCTGAATTAGAACTTTACCGACATAAAGAGTTGTCTGCTGCATCGCCGATGCCCAGCTAAAACGAATTGTCTTCACTAAAAGGATACGGTCCATACTTATTTCCTTCATTTTCAACTTTAGGACCGGCACCTTGTACCACACATAAATGACGCAGCAGATGGCAGATACCGCTTCTGCAAAAACCGTGGTATAAGCGGCTGCCACAACTCCCATCTTCAGATAGCCGACAAAAAGCAAATCCAGGACTCCATTTAAGATAGAGGAAATCATAAGAAATAGTAAAGGTGTTTTCGTATCACCGACACTTCGGAGACTGGCGGCAAAAATATTATAGATAAAAGTAAAGAGCAACCCACTGAAGATTACCTGAAGATACTTAACGGAATCGGCAAGAATTTCTCCGGGAGTACGAAGAAGGATCAAAATCGGCTTTGAAAGCAGAATACAGATACCGGTCACCAACACAGAAAACAGGATGCCTGCGGTCAAAGAAGTGGAAAGCTCCTTCTTAAATTTCTCCATATTTCCGGATCCGTAATATTCGCTTAAGAGTACCGACGCTCCGGTGCAGATTCCTACAATAAAAAAAATCACAATATTCATTACAGGATTTGCCGTGCCGACACTGGCCAGGGCATTCTCTCCGGCGAATCGGCCTACAATAATAGAATCCACCGCATTGTAAGTCAGCTGAAATAAATTGCCCAAGATCATGGGAAATGCAAAGGATAACAAGTGCTTTGTAATATTTCCATCGGTCATATTTTTCGCTGCCATTATGTATTCTCCTTAAAAAAAGCACCGCCTCGGCAGTGCTTTATAATTCTGGAACAGTATCATTCGTTTATAATCACTCACTTAAAATATATTGTATCATAATTGGCAGAAAAAGCAATATTCCTAAGGCAAGCCTCCACTTCTATCAGTGGGGGTTATTGATTTTTTGTGTTACCATTTCATGCTCTTTGGCAAGCTCCTGGTATAATTGCATCGCACTCCAGTATTGATTGGTTAAGGTAAGTACTGCTTTATAATTGATCCGTCCAATACCGGTTTTCCTTAATGCCAACAGTACCTGGTCCACCATCTTTCCGGTGATCCCGGCCATTAGCAGCATTTCTTCTGTCAGTTCTTCTCCATTATACTTTTCTTCAACCGGAGCGATTTCCTTCACACCTGCCAGAAAACCAAGCGGCTGAAGATAATCCTCTTTGCTAATCCTCTTAATTTTTATGCCAAGAGGCAGTAATGCTCTGGTAATCATTTGTACCCTGGATTTATCGGTAAAATTAAATAATAAAACGCTGGCTTTCATCTGACCACTCCTCTCCTTTTGTAAAACTTCTTCAAATTTTATTTTATATCTCTTTTGGGAAGCCGCCGCTCCCTATTCGGCTTCTTTTAAGTAATTGGTCACCGCATATAAAACCTTGCCATCGTATTCCACTCTGGACCAGCCGTTATCTCCGATTCCGGTTCGAACTGCAATATCTCCGTTGTGCAATACAGCAGCAACCGTATCCTCTGCCTCGGTACTGGGAACAAGCCGCAGATTCGTCACTTCTTTGGCCGTCACCTTCTCGTTAACCTCGGTAAAGTGAATACCCGATTCCGGATTGTCCTTCGATGGCTTCGCCTTCTCCTGATATTTTAGATTGGTCGTTAAATATTTGCTTAAAGCATATAATACCTGCCCCTTATATTCCACTTTGGACCAGCCATTATCTCCGATCCCGGTCCGAACTGCAACATCTCCATAGAGTAAAACCTCTTTAATAGTATCCTCACGGTCCGTCCCCGGTTCGCTGCGAAGGTTCGCCTTTTCCTTAGCCGTTACCTCTTCCTTCACTTTTTTATAGATCGGTCCGGTTTCTGCGGGAGTAGGCTCGGGAGCTTTATAATCCAAATCCGTCGTTAAATAACTGCTTACTGCATACAAAGTTTCCCCTTTATACTTCAGTCTGGACCAGCCGTTCTCCGCAATTCCGGTTCTTACCGCCGTGTCACCATTTTTTAATACGGCAGCAACCGTATCCGCATCCGCGGCAGACGGAACCGATCTGAGATTTGTCTTAATCTTTGCGGTAACCGTTTCCTTTACCTTTTTAAACTGAATTATATCTGTGGGATCTGCAGAAACCTCTTTCTGCGGCGTATTATCCTTCGGTTTTGCAATTTTCTTATAGCCAAAGTAAGCAACATTCAGATCCACCGGCTTTTCCACACCGGAGGCGATTCCCTTGCTGGTATATTGCCACATAGCATGCGGACCGGAATAGGAGGACTTTGATTCTGTGTCAAAACGTTCCGGATACTGTGCAACCCAGACTTTGTAACGCTGGCTTATGGTATCCGTATCCCACTGCGCATTCTGCTCCATTTCATTCTTCGCTGCATAGAACATCGGAGTATATCCCTGTTCCTTCACGTAATCTAAAAATGCAATTGCCGCATCGGTACGCTCTTTCTTGGAAATCCCATATTGCCGGTTCTCCGGATTCATAAATCCCTCACAGTTATACGCAACCGGATAGGTAATCGGGTAAGGTGCAATAAACTCTGCGACCCACGCCGCCTCTTCTTTGGCTTCTTTTTCGCTTAATGCCGTGGAAAAGAAATAAGCTCCTATCATAATACCATTTTTTGAAGCCTGCTGCAAATTATATTTGGCATAGGGATCTTCCACAATAGCTCCGTTGTCCAGAGTCCGATAACCTACACGAATCATGGCAAATTGTACCCCGGCCTCTTTTACTTTCTTCCAATCAATAACGCCTTGCCATTTTGCCACGTCAATACCGTATGTAATCTTTTTTTCTTTATCCTTAGGAACAGCAAGATCCTTGATATTCATTTTCACTCCAGTGGTTCCCTGTTTCTGGGGATCCTTAGCATCCGATTGTACTTCCGCATTCATCTCCTGGGGCTCTGTCTCCTGTAAATTCTCATCCCCGGAAATCAGATCCGGTGTTCCCGTAGGATCTTCGCTTGGAGCCTGACTGGGTACTTTGTCAGACGGAACCGTCCCGTCTGTATTCTCTTTGGTCATCGTATCGTCTGTATTCGAGTTCTTACTCTTTCCCTGCATTGCAGATACAAGATAAATAATAGCAAACAGGACCAGAAGGGATGCGAAACATAGAAATATTACCTTCTTAACATGATTTTTTAGAAAGCCGGTAAGTATATCCCAAATATTTTTCATAATTCTCCTCATTTCTACGCTTCCTTTTGCGCTCTTTTCCGCATTTCCTCATTTCAGCAGGTTTTGGGTTTTACGCATTACGGAGTTTACGGAAGCAGTATAAGACATAAGCTCTGTGAATGAATTTTTATTTTTTTATATCATAATTGA